>JAPDJQ010000023.1 GCA_029259015.1 Thermoplasmatota archaeon
TAACTGACGAAACATACCATCTAATAGGGGAAAAAGAGCTAAAAATGATGAAACCAACTGCATATTTGATAAACACTGCTAGAGGTAAATGTGTTGATGAAAAAGCACTGGTGAGAGCATTGGAGGAAGGATGGATTAGAGGGGCTGCATTAGATGTGTTTGAAAATGAACCACAGCTAACACCTGAATTAAAAAAACTGGATAACGTTGTTCTTACACCTCATATTGGCTCCGCATCATATGAAACGAGAAGTAGAATGGCTGTAATGGTTGCAGAAAATGTTATAGCTGCATTGAATGGCAAAATACCACCAAACTGTATAAACCCGGAGGCTTGGAAAAAAAGTGAAAGAAATAAATAGCAATAGATATTTATATTTGAATGCCTGAAGAGATGTTTTTAAATCCAAATGAACCCAATCCAAACTTCATGATTTATAAGGAGGAAGCCAGAAAAGTCATTTTGAAAGCCTTGGGCGGAAAGAGTTTTTGTTTCTGGGTTCTTGGTAAAACAGGCATTGGAAAAACAACTTTTTTGCTATGGATTAAAGAATTCGCTCCTCTCTATAAAGTGAAAGCAATTTATGTTCATGGAGGAGAAGATTTCAAGTTTGAGGAATTTAAGGAAATGTTTGAAAAAGAAATCAGAGCATCATTCTTTTCGAGAATTTTTCTTAGGAAGAAATACGTTGAAATCCCTATTCTTTTGATGATAGACGATGTTGATCTCATGAAAGATGAAAATATTTTCAGATATGTTGTCAGCAAACTTGATGAGGAAAAACTGCATTTTTCTGTAGTGTTTGCCTCTGTTGAAATAGTGGAAAATGTTAAAAAATATTTGAAAGGCAGAGATATAGAAAAAATATATCTCGAGATGCCATCTCCTGATATTTTGATGGAAATGATCAGAAAAAGAATCGAGGCAGGCGGAGGAGAAGATTTTCAGCCGTTTGGAAAGCAACTTGTAAAAGATATTATTGAATCTTCAAATACAATAAGAGAAGTATTGATAAAACTGCAGGAGGCGCTATAATGAAAAAGAAGAAAAAAATATTAATTGCAGATGATGAGCCCGAAATTGTAGATATAGTTAAAAAAATGCTTCAGGAACATTACGAAGTAATAACTGCATATGATGGAGAAGAATGCCTTAAGAAAGCAAAAAAAGAGAAGCCAGATTTGATACTGCTTGATATCCTCATGCCAAAGCTTGATGGATGGGAAACCCTCAAAAAGCTGAAGGAGGACGAGGAATTAAAGGATATACCTGTTTCAATGTTAACAGCACTGCCTTTAACACCCGAGGACACAAAAAATAAACCAATAGATAAAATTGAAAATTACATTGTAAAACCATTCAGAAAGGAAGTTCTCCTCAAAAAAATCGAAGATATCTTTGAAAGAGAGGAGGAAGCCAAGAGAATTTATGAGCAGCTAAAAAAGGAAGTAGGCGAAGAAACTGCAGAAGAATATCTTCGTCTTGTAAAAGCCATAAATAGGCATCGCCGCCTGATAGGCGTAATAATAGATTCTGCAGCTGAAGAATTCAAGCAATCAGTAAGGAATTTAATACTCAGCCAGAAAAGATTGATAGAAACAATGAAGAGAAGGGCAGAGGAAATAGAAAAATTACTGAAAGAGAGAAAGAAGGAAAAATAGTATATCACCGAATATAAATGAGATAATAAATCCAACAAAAATGAAAACAAGGAAGGGCAATTTTGGAGTTACCCATATTTCTTTATCGGCTACTTCATCAAAATTAAAATTTTTGACAGGCACTATACTTTTTTTTCCATCCTTTTCCATACTCCATACAAATTTATTTTTTGCCTCTCTAGCCTTAATTTTATATCCGAACATACAGTAAGGAAATTCAAGATTCTTCTTATATGCATTGTAGAAAAGGAGTATGAATGGCAGAGGAATGAAAAGGAAAAGAGAATTTATAAGAACAGTAAGAGGGAATATAAAAATTGGGGAGGGAAAAAGAGAAATTTTAGGGGGCAGAGGGGACAGCAAGGCAATGCCCCACATTGCTTTGACATCGGCTCCTCCCATGCCAAAAAAATATAGCAAAAAAGCAAGAGGGAAAGAAATCGCAATAGATATAAATGTTGTCGCATCAGGTTTCTCCATGATAAGAAGGGCGAGACCAATGATTCCCATCAAGATCCATAATTTATTGCTTGCTTCCCTGTACTTTAAATCACTATAAGCAGCATAGGAAAGTATTGCGAATCCAGTCAGCAGTCTGAGCAAATCTATCATCATCTCATTTCTTTCTGTTTCTTGTGGTATATATTAGCGCTAGAACAAACGCAGCCAAAAATGCTATAAATGTAAATGATGGGATTTTGCCTGCTTTATGGATAACAACCTCTATTTCTTCAATATTGCTTTCTACTCCTTCATTACACACTGCTTTTACTTTAATGGTTTTTGTACCAGCTGTTAAGTTTTCTCCTAGTTTCGGTGCTTTAATTTTGATGAGTATTTTCTTTTGTTCTCCAGGTTTTAAGGTAATGGGCGGGGAATATGGGGTTATTGTGAGATTGGCATCGTCCACCACAACTATGGTAACATTTGTTGCGGTGAAATTGTAACAGTAAACCTCTATTGGAACAACCCTTTCTGTTCCTTCTTTAATAGGTGCTATATTTGATACCCCAAGCGTTATGATTAACTGTGGATTTCCTCCTCCCACCTTTATATTGAGACTATAAGTGTTTATGCTGCCATTATTGTCCATTACCTGCAGTGTGACAGTATATTCCCCTGCTTCTGCATATTCATGCACAGCTACTGGTATAGTTCTCTCCTCATATGTTCCATCTCCAAAATCCCATTTGTACAGCTGGATAAATCCGTCTTCATCATAGCTTTCACTTGCATTAAAAGTAATTTCTTCGCCCGGTTGTGGATTAGTGGGGTGATAAGTGAATTTGGGCACAGATGGAATATTTGAGCCTGGAGGGTTGATTGTTAAGTATTTGTACACGCTCTTCATTCCTCCATCATTGTCTTTTATTGTCAGGGTTACCTTGTAGGTTCCATTTGTATCATAAATATGAGTAACAACTTTTCCATATGCTGTGCTTCCATCTCCGAAATTCCAAGTATAGTTTACTATACTTCCATCTGAATCATAACTTGCTGAAGCATCAAATATTATTTCCTGCCCTTCTAATGGGGTTAATGGTTGATATGTAAAGTCAGCATAAGGTATAGAGTTTATGACCGTAATTTCCTTGGATAAACTCTTCTCGCCAGAAGAAGTTGTAATCGTTAATGTAACAGTATATGTTCCTAAATTGGTGTATTGATGCACTGGGTTCTGTTCATTGCTTGTTGTTCCATCTCCAAAGTCCCAGTGCCATGAAATTATGTCTCCTGTAGATTTATCAATAAAGTGAACATAGTCCACCCTAGTTGGCTGAGAAGGAATCCATGTAAAATCAACATATACTGGCTCCTGAGGACTCTCGGCTGATGCTTCCCATATAAAATCGCCATTTGCAGAATATTTTCTGATACAGAATGCCTCTCCTCCTCCCTGCACCTTATAGCCTGCTGCTACTATGCTGCCATCTGAGTCAATAGCTATTCTCTTTATTTCTCCTTCAATGTTTTCTGGCAGTTCCCACTTAATGTTTCCGTTACCGTTATACTTGATTATATACCATTTTTTATGCAAATTTTCTGTTCTGTAACCAGCAACAACTATATTTCCATCTGGATCTGCGCAAACAGTCAGGGCATCATCTTTTTCACCACTTATTTCCTTTTTTGCCCATTGTTTATTTCCATTACTATCATATAAAATTGTAAGAAAATCCTCCATTGTCTGATTGTTTGTATATTCATTTCCTGTAACAACGATATTGCCATTTGGTAAAATTGCAGCATCCGATGCTGTGCTTGCTCTATCATCATAATATTTCACCCATTTTACATTGAGGTTCTTATCATATTTTATAAGACAGTATTTGCTCTTATCATCACTCTGCACAGTTCCCGCAACAACAACTGCATCCCCTCTGGCATCTATGCCAAATGCAGCATCTATACTGTTATCAAAGACATGTTCCTCAATTTTATTGAGATTGTTTGGATCAACTTTTATTGTCCAGAAATCTATATTTGTTAGATTGGCAGATGCTTCAATATATAGAGTCATTCCTGTGGCATAAATGTAGCCATCATCATCAATTGTCATATCCATCAGAAAGTCAGCAAACCCATTATTGTATGTTTTATAAATCAGTTCATTCCCGTCTGCATCATATTTTACTATTACGTAATCTGTGGATGGTATAGGTATGCCAGCAATTTCCTTTCCAACTATCCCTCCCGCATAAATGTTGTCGTTGCCATCAACAACAACTGCTTTACCTATATTTGTTGCATATTCATCAAAATCAGTTTGCCATTTTATTTTGCCATCATCTCCATCATATTTCTGAACCCTCATAACAAATTTACTCCCGTCATAATGCTGTCCAACAACAATAACATCTCCTTTTGAGTCAATGGTTACACCATATGCTTCATCCTGTGTGCCATCTATACTTGGATAACTTTGGACCAAGGGCAAAAGCATTAGCAATATCATTATGGCTGCAATTTTCTTCATATTTTGTGAAATTACACCCTATTTATAAAATGTATGGTGCAATTATAAAAAAATCAGGATAGATCGCCACATGAACAATGTACTTCATGAATTGCAGAATATAAATCTTCTATACCTTCTCCTGTTTTTGCAGAGACGAGCAAAGGGCGCTGAAGAATGCTCGTGTATTCAAGATATTTTATAAGACTCTTGGCAAGAGAATGCAGCGCATCTCCTTTTTCCAGCTTTTTCTCAAGATATTTTTTGTCAACATATTTCATCAAATTTTCTCTATCAACCAAATCCACCTTATTTATTGCAGTTACTGATGGGATCATCAGCTTTAGATTAATCATTGCATTCTGAGCCAGCATTGCTAGATAATTTTCTATAGAAAGAATTTCTTGAGCATCTACAATGAACAGAGAAGCGACAACATCGTGTTTTTCCAATTTCTCTACAATTTTTCTGCCATGATTATGATATAGAAAAATTTCCAGCTGGCCAGGCGTATCAACAATCTTTATTTCATTTTTGTCTGCACAAATCCATTCATCCATTGATACAATTAATTCCATGCTTTTGAGTAATGCCCCATTTATTCCAAGATTGAATTTTTCCTGTATCTCCTCGACTTTTACCCATTCCCTTATGTCCACATCTGCATCATTGCATGGGGTGGCAGCATCAAGGTTTATTAAAATCCCATATTTGGATAGATGCTTTGCAATGCTGGTTTTGCCTGCTGCCGCCGGGCCAATAACGAGAACAAACATTATACGGGATAGAGAATCTTCAGTGCGGTTATGACCACAGCGGTTAAAATAGCGAAAACTATTATGAATCTGGGATCGATTTTAACCCCGGTTTTTTCCTCCTCAAAGTATCTTATAAGACCAGCTGCAGATTGAAATCCTGTCTTACTTTTCTTTGCCATGTTTCAACAAATTTATACAGGATATAAAGTTTGCGGTAAACTATAAATTTTCCGTGACATTGGTAGCATTACTGAAAAGATGAAGGAATGGGATTTAATTGCTGAAAGTTTTGATACAACCCGCCGTTATCCATGGAAGGAATGTCTTGACTTTATTGAAGAAATGCATGGTATCGCCATAGATATTGGCTGCGGAAATGCCCGTCATTTGATTCCAATGGCAGAAAGATGTAAACTGGCTGTTGGTATAGATGCATCAGTTAAGATGGCTGAAATAGCATATAAAAAAGTTAGGGAAGCGAAGCTGAAAAATGTAGCTGTGATATGCGGTGATGCCTGCAACCTGCCTTTTAAAGACAATTTTTTTGATTTTGCCCTTTTCATCGCCTCTCTCCATAACATAAAGGGAAGAAAAAATAGAATAAAGGCACTGGAAGAGTTGAAGAGGGTGCTTAAGCCGGATGGAAAAGCCTTGATTTCGGTATGGGCAAAGTGGCAGGATAAATGGCGACTGTATTTCATAAAAAATATTTTTAAATGGAAAGAGCACGGCGATATTTACATTCCATGGAAAAGGAATGGCATGAATGTTATGAGATTTTATCATCTGTATAGCATGTGGGAGTTTAGGAAGGATATAAAAAGAGCAGGATTAAAAATAGAAAAGGCATGGAGTGTTAAGAAGAAATCAAAAAGATATGCAGACAATCATTTTGCAGTGGTGTTCAAGGCAATTCAAAAATAGTTTTATAAATGAGTAATGAATACAAATACAATGGCAATAATGCTAGTTGTTGAAGATGAAGAGCCTATACAGGAGCTTATAAAGGAGTATTTAGCCCCCCTCAAAATTGAAATACATCAAGCATTCAGTGGAGAGGAGGGAGTGGAAAAATATAAGGAACTGATGAAAAAAGGGAAAAAGCCTGACATAGTCATAATGGATTTGAAACTGCCTGGCATTGATGGTGTGGAAGCGACGAAAAAAATCCTTGCGATAGATCCAGATGCCAAGGTGTATGGTTTTACAGCATACTTTGGCACAGAATGGGCAAAAGAACTGGAGAAAGCAGGAGCAAAAGGCGTTATCGCTCGTCCTGTCGGATTCGATGGTTTCAGAGATATTATAAAAGATATACTAAAGAAAGAGAGTTAGTGGCCAAACCACAACTCATCTGGAATTTCCTTGTACACATCTGCTGCATCTTCTTCTCTTCTTTCCCTTTCCTCCTCCTTCCTTTTTCCTTCCTCCTTGTACTTTAGGATAGCTTCCTTGTTCAAAAACCAGTAATGGGTTCGCCAGCTCCTTCCGTCGTATATGGTTGTTTCCTCCCTTTCTGTTACCAGCATGCCCTCCTCCTCTAGGATATAAAATAGTTGTCTATCCTCTGGCTCAAGAATGTTATCTATTATTCTGTCTTCAAAACCAAATAAATCCATAACAAAGTTTGCATCTTTTAAAGCTGATTCCATATCTATATCCACTCTTGCGGCGATTGCGGTAGCTAGGTCTTCAAGCGTGATTATCATAAATTATATTTTTGTAACTTGAGTATATAAAAGTTTCTATTTAAAATTTCCAGAACAAATTTTTTGTTTTTTACTCAGAGTTTTCTAGGTTACTGCCAAAATTGAAAAGAGGCGGATAGATAAGCGGGTTGAGAAATGAGTTTTTACACTCATTGATTTCTTCCGATATTTACTTATACCAGATATAAATTAACTTAGCAATGGGAGAGGAAGAGATTGAACAACGAGTTCCATTGCCGAACAGACAGAGCGGAGAGATGATGGCTATTGTGGAGCAGCATATGGGCGGAGGAAGACTCCGTATTATCTGCGAAGACGGTAAAACAAGACTGGCAAGAATACCTGGAAAAATAAGAAAAAGAAAATGGATAAAAACAGGGGACTTATTGATCATAAAACCCTGGGACTTTCAAGAAGAAAAGGCAGATGTTGTTTATCGTTACACTCCGACACAGGTTGCAAATTTGGCTAGGAGAAATTTAATACCTGAGAGCCTGAGCGGATTTCTATGAGTTGGGAAGCAGAAGTGGAAAAGCTGTTGAAAACAACAGAAGGGGAGGTTTTTGAGAAAGCGACTCTTCAATCATTATGGAAATTAATGAATAATGGTTACATTGATTCTTTCGAATTCCCCATTTCTACAGGAAAGGAGGGAAATGTTTTTAGAGCAAGACAGAAAGACAGGCTTATAGCAGTTAAGATATATCGCATCAATACAGCTACTTTCCGAAGCATTTCAAAATATTTGATGTATGAGCCCCCTCAGAGGGTAAAAAGAGATAGGAGAAGTATAATATTTGCATGGGCTTTGAAGGAGTTCAACAATCTCAAAAAATTGTATAATGCCGGTGTTAGAGTGCCAGAACCAATTGCTAGGGAAGGTAATGTAATAGTTATGGAATATATAGGCACAGAAGAACAGCCTGCCCCTTTACTCAAGGATGCTGAAATAAAGGATGCTGAAAAAGTTTTTGATAGAATAAAGAAATACCTGCGCCTCATGTATCATAAGGCTGAACTGGTGCATGCAGATTTTTCTGAATATAATGTTTTAATGGATGGAGATGAGCCGGTTATAATAGATGTTGGACAAACAGTGAGCAAGGACAATCCAATGGCAATGGAATTTTTGAGGAGAGATGTTAAAAACATAACCAAATTTTTTAAGAAATATATCAGAGTTGATGAAGAGGAAATTTTAAAATATATTCTGGAGGGCTAAAATGAGATATGTTAAAATCCCCATGGATAGAATAGCAGTTTTGATTGGTAAAAATGGAGAAGTAAAGGAAGAAATAGAAAAACATGGTGTACAGCTTGAAATTGACTCTGCCACAGGAGATGTGAAAATAGTGGCTGAAGATTCCCTAAAGGAAATGGAAGCCGAAAATGTTGTAAGAGCGATAGGACGCGGTTTTTCCCCTGAAAAAGCTATTCTTTTATTTAACGAGGACTACTATTTTGAACTGCTTGATATGCGTGATTGGGTGGGAAAAAAGAAGGAACATGTAAAAAGAATTGCAGGAAGAATTATAGGTAAGGAAGGAAAAACAAGAAGAATAATTGAGGAGACAACAGGAGCATATATATCTGTTTACGGGCATACAGTCGGTATAATAGGCAGAATAGATGAATTGCAGATGGCTAAACAGGCAATAGAAATGCTGCTTGAAGGGGCAAATCATCACACAGTGTACAGATTTCTCGAAAAGGAAAGGAGAAGAAGAAAATTGCAGGAGTTTGGACTTTACTGAAAGTTAATGGCTGCATTTTACATGCGGGCGCGGCGGGATTCGAACCCGCGACTGCTGGCTTAGAAGGCCAGCGCCCTATCCAGGCTAGGCCACGCGCCCTTACATGTAAAGAGCAATCGTTTTAAAAATATTTACTGAAAGTAAAATATGAATAGGGGAGGCGGGGGCGAGGGGGAGGCGTGAGGGGGAGAAAAAAGAGGACTTGCAAGCCCTCGCCCCTATATCTTATAGGCTTTTGCCTATCATTTATTATGAATCTACTATATAAATTTTCTGATTCAATTTTAGAACTATGGAAAAAATTTATTGGCAAAAGTTTTATTTTTGTTAATTTTCTGGGAAGAAATAGATATAGAGGTAAAATTTTACTCCATGTGTTATGATTATTCAGCAGGCGATATTATTTTAAATTTCTTATGATTAACTTCTTATGAAAAAAATTGCTGCGCTGGCGATTGCATTGATGGGCCTGATGATATTTTTGCCTTTAGTTGATGCAAGAGTGGATGCTAAGTTCGTGATAAGAGATGAATATGGAAATCAAATCTATTTTAGAACACCAGAAGGAAAAATAATATATGGAAATATTCTTGTTGGACAGAAAATAATTTTCGATGCCAGAGATTCAAATTCAATGTACCCCATTGACAGATATCACTGGGATTTTGATGGAGATGGAAATTGGGATAAAGTTACGAAAGGCCCTATTGTTTATTATACATATGAAAAACCAGGAGTATATAATGTTACGTTAATGGCAGTAGCAACAACTGCTCCACCACGTGGAGATGCAGATACAGTCACACACACAGTGGTCGTTGTTGGGGATGTTGTTCCTCCGGTGGCGCGTTTTTCGCTGTCTTTGTACAGTAAAAACGAGACTGCTGTAACTTACCTTTTTAATGCTAGCCAAAGCTATGACAAAGACGGATATATAAGATATTACATATGGGATTTTGATGGAGATGGAAAATTCGAGGATACTGGAACAAATGAGCAAATTATGTGGACATATAAAGAAAATGGATATTATGTTGTAACTCTTCACGTTACTGATTACGATAAACAGAGCAATAAAACAATTCGTGTGATAAAGGTGGCTGGACTCCCGAATGGCTCGCTAAATGAAATAGAAGGAAAAATAAAAATTAAAAATAAATGTGGAGGAACAATAAATGTTACCATAGTCCTGAACAATTATGAAAAGTACAACTTGACCATCGAAAAGGAGCAAGTGATAAATGTTTCTGTGAGCCCATCCCTCAATGAAATAGATGTATATTTTGAAGGAAAAGAAGCCACTTTTATTTTTAATGGAAGCAAAGATATTACAGTAGTTATAACACCTGAGAAGATTTATACAGTGTTGTCAACAAATAGAACTCCAGGATTTGGCTTTATTTGTCTGATAACAGTCATGGCAATTTTGTTGCTGCGAAAGCTAAAAAATGAAAAGAAACGTGCATAATGTCTTCTCGCTAATACATCTTTGCACGGTTTTTTCCTTCTTCCTGCTTATTACTTCATCTGCTCCCTTTTGCTATGCATATTCTGATTTATCTGTTGAATGGGTTAAAGTAGATAAAGAAGTTGTAGGCGAGGGAGAGATTGTTGAAATAAAAGCAAAGGTAAAAAATTTGAATGTCGGCGTTAGTAGAGCATTTGCAGTCTCCTTTTATTATGACGTTACCGATAGTGAACATTTAATTGGTAGGATATATTATGACTCCATTAATTACTATCGTATTCCTTCCATAAAATGGGATACGAAAAATAAGGAAGGGAAGCATAAAATCATTGTTCATGTGAGCGATGATAACGAAGAAAATAATTATGGCTATTGCGACATAACTATTCTACCAACGAGAACTAAGGCGAAACTACTTCTCGAGGAAATATACTATCATGCCAGACCACACCGAAATAATGAATATCTTTGCATAATGAATGCTGGAGATAAAAGCGTGGATTTAAATGGTTGGTATGTAACAACGCAGCCGTGGAAGCGGGCGGACAAGCAGAATAAAATCATCTTCCCTAATATAATTTTGAAGCCAGGAGAAAAATTATATGTGACACAAAATGCAACTGCTTTTGAATTTGAGACAGGATTCTGGCCAGACTATGAATATTATAATTGTTCCTCCATCCCCGATCTGAAAAGGGAAGGAAGATTTATTATGGCAAACGATGGAGGTGTAATATGTTTGAAAGACGCGTATAATCATACTATTGATGTTGTTGTTTATGGAAATGCATATTTCAATGAAGGATGGACAGGAAATGCCATCAAAAAAGTGGAAAAAGGAGTTGTTTTGAAAAGAAATGGATGCATCGATACAAATACAAGTGAGGACTGGGAATACAACAGAACATTCATCATAGGTCAGTCTGATTTCGGGGTATGGCATGGAAAAGCCAGTAAAGCAATTGCTTTTTGCTCTCCAGATTGTTCATATAAAATTATATCTGAAGAAATAGAAAGTGCGGATGAACTTCTCATAAATTTATATACATTCACTAATCCATTTCTTGCGGAAATTCTGAATGAAAGCAATGCAACAGTAAAATTATTATTGGACGGAAATGTGATTGGTGGCATTCCCATGGAGGAAAGATGGATTGCATATATGCTGAGTAAAAAGCATGAGGTGAGATACATGTTCGGCGATGAAGAAAATGACATCTATAAAAGATACAGATACAATCATGCAAAATATGTTGTGTATGGCAACAGATGCATCATAGAATCAGCGAACTGGGGTAAGAGTGGCATTCCAGTGAATCCAAGCTATGGGAACAGGGAGTGGGGTATCGTTATTGAAAGCGAAGACATGGCTTCCTTCTTAAAAAATGTTTTTGAATATGACTGGAATCCAGATTTTCAGGACAGCATTGAATTCAATGAAAGCAGTTTTACACATGGCAAGCCTCCCTCCGATTTTTCTATCAGCTATTATATTCCTCATGGAGATTATACTCCAGCATTTCCTCCTTTTCATCTAAATAATTCATTCAATGTAACCATTATTCTCTCGCCAGATAATGCGGAGGAGGAAATTAAAAAATTAATTGATGGGGCAAAAGAAGAAATCCTGATTGAGCAGGCATATATAGAGAAGGAATGGAGCAACGGAATCAATCCCTTCATTAAAAAAATAGTGGAGAAAAATGAGAGCGGCGTAGCTGTCAGGGTTATTCTCAATGATAATCCTGCTTACATATCTACTTCAGCAATGAATAAAGAAACAAGCGAGTTTTTAAGGGGTAAAGGCATAGAAATGAAGTTGCAGCGAAACATAAACATACATAACAAAGGAATGATTGTGGATGGATGTAAAGTTCTTATTTCATCAATTAACTGGGGAGAGAATTCAGTTAGAAACAATAGAGAAATAGGAGTTATAATAGAAAATGAGGATATTGCCGCATATTTCGAGCAGATTTTCTGGTATGACTGGAATTATGAGGTTGGAGAAAAAGAGAATATGCCAGATGAAATTTTTCTGCTGCCATTATTTGCGGCAACCTTTTTAATAATTTATCTATACAGAAAGAGATAAAATGGAAATGATATCCTGGCTGATAATTGCTGTAGTAATCTTTACTTTGGCATATTCATTCATAAAAAAATTTCCTGTTTCACAGGCAATTGTTATTGCTAACTTTATCATCTTTATTATAACCTTATATCGTTTCCCCTTGGAAGATCTTGCATTTCGTCCATCATATTTATTCAGCTATAAAATATACACCCTATTTACTTCCATGTTTTTGCATGGGGATTTCTACCACATTTTTTTCAACATGATAGGTATAATATTCATTGGTTTTCCTCTGGAGAATGAAATAGGTGCAAAGAAATTTGTATTAATTTATTTCATATCTGGTATTTTTGCTGCCATCATTTACTCCATAATAGAAGGTGGAAATAATTATCTAATAGGGGCTTCAGGTGCGATTTTTGGTATACTTGGATGTTTTGCTGCGGCCTATCCATTCAAGAAAATTGCTATACCATTATTCATGCCAATCATTCTGTTTTTGAGGTTGCCTGTCATTGTTGTTGCTTTGCTTTATGCAAGCATAGAGACATTGTATACATTTGCTGGTGTAACAGATGGTATAGCCCACTCTGCTCATGTCGGTGGTTTCATTGCTGGCGTTTTTCTTTCTCCTTTAATTAAAATGAAATTTGTTGAGAAAAAGGAAATTAGCTTGGACGATTTTGAGCCATTTATAACAAATGAGAGACAGCGCGTAATATTTGAAAAGGCAAAGCAAGCAGATGAGCCTGAGCTGCGAGATGCATGGCTCTCTTATCTGGCCAAAGATTTGAAGTGTCCGAAATGTGGTGGCAGCATAGAAATAAAAGATGGAATAAGATGCAGGAAATGCGGCTACAAGAAATGAACCATGACATATGCCAAGATTGCCCCACCATTCAAATATGGCAGTCCTGGCTGAGGCCCTTTAGCTATTAAAAACATTAAAAGCATATAACCAATTAAAGCTCCAGCTAATGTGGCGGCGAATCCAAGCAACCCCTTTTCCAGATATGCTGCAGCAATTAATATGCCAGGTATAATCAAGTCGCCGAGTCCCATATAGACAGCATCTCTTTCCTTTCCAAATTTACTCTTTAAATACGAGAAAGAGGCTTTTTTGGGGACAATCATTAGCAATGGCAGATTGGAAGAGGTTATTGTTTCTGCAAGTTTTACCATGTGTCTCGTTTTGTATACAGATAGAGCATCATATATGGCTAGAGCAATGAGGAGCAGGAGAATATATTCTATTGAAAGAGAGATTGCAAAAATGGCTGCTATTCCACCAGCGAGAAAAACACCAAAAAAATCTATTACATACCATTCCGGATGCTTTATGAATAGAACCAACATTGCTATTGAAATTATTAATGCCAGGAAAAAGGAGAAGGAAGCGGAAACAAAATAAAAGAATGCCTGAAATATGGATAGAGAGGCCATAAAGAAGAAAAATAAGATGACATATTTCACCATCTCTTCCTTGTATTTTGCCATTATTAAAATAAAGAGAGTGAATACAAGCAGAACAGCAAATAGCTGGATTATATTCATCGGGTCAGATGGATTTTCAAATGCTTCAAATCCTGCTTCCTTAAAGGGCTTTGCTACAAACACTGCTATTAACTGGCTTATGATAAATAGAAAAGCCATTCCGATGGGGGCAATAAATTTCCTCATGCTTTTCCCATTATTTCTTTATATCTTTTCTCTATTTCTTTCTTCAAATCATCTGCTATATAATTGCGTGTAAATGCATCTGCTTTTGCTGCTATTGCAATTTTTGTTGCAAGCAGTCGCGCAATCTTACCTCTTTTATTCCTCGGAGCCCTATTTATCATTTCATGCTGGAAAATTACACCATGTTTAGTGGGTAGAGAACCATCTTTTATATGCCTGAATAAAGCTTTTTCTGCTCCTAGCAGCTGAATAGTTCCCGCCGGCAATGTTGCAAGCTTTTCTATGCCTCCGGCATGGGCAATTAGGCGGGCGGCTATACCTCGACCAATAATTTTGCTTACGTTTGGTGCCATTTCTTCCATAACTTTCTTTATGTAGCCTTCAAGCTCCTGCCTTACTTTATAGATTGAAGAAAGTAAATTTGCAAGATTCTTCAGATTTTTTTCCTCTGCTTTGTCCAGTGCTCCTTCTCCTATTCTTATATTCGAAAGTTTTTCAGCAAGCTCTTTGCCATCCTCTATTTCATCGAAAGAAAAGTAGCTGTACCAGTCACGAAGCCTTTCAAGTAGTATGTTTGTTATTTTTATTAAGTCATCGAGAGCATTAACTGCTTCAGAAATTCGCTTTGTCCTTTCTTTCTGCTCTTCTTCTATTTTCCTCATTGCAACCTTGATGCATGCATTTAAAAGCATGTCTTTATCATAGCCAAAATCCGCTGCCCTCACTTCTAATCTTTTTACCTTGCCGAGTTTACCTATTTTACACAGTCTTTTTTCATCCACAATAGGCTCATATTTCTCAAATTCTTTTTCTTCATCTAAAACCTCTCCCTTCAAAATTTTGTAAAGCCTCTCTGCTATTTCATCAGCATTTTTTGGGAAGAGCTTTTTTTCAATTACTTCATCATCATAAAGGAAGGTTCCAAACCACTTTGTTTTCAAATATGGCATTAATTTAAATATAGAATGCATTTAAAAATATGCTTGAAGTTGAAGTTGCTGGAATAAAAATGAAAAACCCTTTGATGCTTGCATCAGGCATTCTGGATTTAACCAAGGAAAGCATGGAGAAGTTTGGCGATGCTGGAGCTGTTGTAACAAAATCTGTTGGAATGGAAGAAAGAAAGGGATATAAAAATCCTGTTTTCTGCGAGGTAGAATGCGGAATTTTAAATGCAATTGGACTTGCAAATCCCGGAATAGATGAATATCTGAAAGAAATAAATGGAATAAAAGTGGAAAATTTAATTGGAAGTATTTTTGGAAAAGATGAAAATGAATTCAGTCATCTTGCTAGAAAATTCACTCCTTATGTAAAAGCTATAGAAATGAACATGAGCTGTCCCCATGCAAAGAAAGTAGGGGCAGAATATCCAACAGAAGAAATAAAAGGAGCTGTTGAATCTGCCAAAAAAGCGAGGAAACCAGTATTTGTAAAACTTGGCATGGAAAATATTCTGGAAAGGGCAGAGAATGCTATAGAAGGAGGGGCTGATGCAATTGTCGCGATAAATAGCGTAAAGGCAATGGCAATAAATGTAGATGTGGCAATGCCAGTACTGGGCAATAAAGTTGGCGGATATTCAGGCAGGGCAATAAAGCCTATAGGAGTAAGATGTGTTTATGAACTTGCCAGCAACTTTGATTTGCCGATTATTGGCGTAGGAGGCATATCAAAGGCAGAAGATGTTATAGAATATATGATGGCTGGAGCAAAGGCAGTACAAATTGGCACCGCCATATATTATGAAGGCGAAAAAATATTTGGCAAAATATGTCGTGATTTGGAAATTTGGCTTGACAAGCATGGATATACAAACATAAATGATGTTGTTGGCATGGCATTAAAAAAGTGAAAAACTTAAAACAAAACATTACGCCCTCCTATTTCATTCGTTAATCTTATCGTTCATCCACTATCCACCAAATTTTTAAATATCCAAATAAAAATAATACCAATGGAAAAATGCGATGTTGCAATAGTAGGGGGAGGAATCGCCGGCTTAAGTGTTGCTAAATTTTTGGCAGAGAAAGGTATACCTTTTATATTGCTGGAGGAGCATAACGATTTTTTTAAAAAGCCATGTGGCGAGGGGGTTATACAGAAAACAATGGGCTATGATTTTTATGAGCTATATGGAAGCAAAAAAGGTGTTGAGAAGGAAATATGGGAAACAGTTATCTATACATCTTATGGAAAAATCTCTGTTGAAATGCCTATTGTAATGACAGATAAAAGAGATGTTGAGGCTGAGCTGGCGAGGCAGGCAAAAAAGGGCGGAGAAATAAGAATGGGGGAAAAGGTTGAAGATATAAAAGAGGGTATTTTGCTTCCGCAGCAGGTAAAGCCAAAAATAGTTATTGGAGCAGATGGAGTTTTTTCCACTGTAAGAAAATATGCTGGAATAAAAAAGCCAAAATGTGGGATGGCGGTGGAGGCATACAGCAAAGAAGTCGATCTGGACAATGAAAAATGCCATGTTATAATGAGGAAGGATGTTGTGAAATATGGCTATGCTTGGTATTTTCCAAAAAAGGATAAATGGAATATTGGTGTTGGCAGCTCAAAAAAGAAATATTTTAAAGAGAGTTTTGAAAAATTTAAGGAAAAGAATCCTGGAAGGGAATGGAGGGGAGCTTTCGTTCCCTTAGATAAACCTCTTAAATCATATGGTAAAAACGCTATTTTAATAGGGGATGCAGCAGCTCATGTTCTTGCTACTCTTGGGGCAGGGATAACGACATCGATGATTGTGGCAAACATAGCTGCAGAACATATAGAAAAATGGGCAAAAAATGATTACAGAAATATAGAAGCAGCATTATTTGAAAAAGAATGGAGAAAAACCCTGGGGAAATACCTTAAATATTCTTATTATGTTAAAACGTTCTTTTTTGATGTTGTGAAAAGTGAATATCTCCGTTATAAACTACTTGCAAAAATGTGCAGAGATACAACAGACTATTATAGGAAGATAATGAGGAAATAAGTAAAAAAAGAAGATCCGCAGTCACAATACTTTTATCTCTTCTATTCCGTGCTGCCTCTTTGCTATCTCCCTCAATATGTTGATATTTCTGCCTTCCTTACCTATCGCTTTTCCTTTATCTCTTGCATTCACAACAACACTTACTCTATTCTCTTCTTCATTTATAACAATCTTTTCTAGTTTGAACGGCTTGAAGAGATTTATTATGAATTGTTTTTTATCATCATCATATTCGACGAATCTCACTTCTTTTTTGAAAATGCCTTCCAGCTTCTTTATATTTCTAGCTTCTTTTCCTATTGCTTTCCCCAATTTTCCCTTGCCCACAATAAAAGTTATTCTGTTATCTCTTTCAATACAATCTATAATTGGCGTTCCTATAAGTACTTCAGCTACGGCAATATAATGCATTTCCTGCTGCGTCAGCTTTATCTTCATGCTATCCTTTAATTATATTCATTATGTTTGATTTTCCTTCATCAATTATTGCCAGCACACTCACCCCGAATGGCTTACCACATGCTGCTCCTAGCTCCATGTTGTTGCCTTTGTAAATGTAAACTGGTTTGTCTTTTGCTGCTTCCATAACTTCCTTCTTCTTGGGGCAATCAGATGCAATTATGAATGCTTTTGCATCCTTTGCCCTTTTAATCGCCACTTTATATCCAAATAATACTTTGCCGGTGGATATAGCCCTCATTATTTCCTTAGATATCATTTTTTCACCTTCTTTATCTTACTCAATTTTTTAACATCTATTGCTAACTCAACTGAGCCAGTTCCGAGCTTAATAGGTTGTCCAACTATAACATTTTCTGCCACTCCTCTCAACTCATCAACCTCCCCTCTTCTCGCTGCCCCTAGCAAATGATCAACGGTAATCTCAAATGCAGCTCTTGCAATAACAGAGCCTTTCTCTCCGCTAACACCCTGTCTTCCTATTGGTCTTATAACGCCTGTAGCTGTCATTAAATCAGCAACAAGCATAATATGGCGAATGTCCACATTTAATCCTTGCTCTTGCAGAGTTGAATATGCCTCATTTATTATTGCATTTCTAGCCGCCTCTATGCCAAGCACTTCATAAATTGCATGAATATCATTTGTTGTCGTCCTTGTTTTATCAACACCTTCCAGCTCGAGAACTTTTTCAAAATTACTTCCTTCCGTGTATATAACGTATTCATCTCCTTCCTTTCTTATAATTGCTCTCTTTATGCCTTCTATGCCCTTTATTTTGATATTTTTGACCTCCTCGCTTATTCTCCTCAACTCTCTATAATTTTCATTTCCTTCCTGCGGATATATTTCTATTCCGTCTTCTGTCTTCTTTATCTCCACCTTGCTGAGCTTTTTGAGTGCTTCCATTAAATCATCCATTTTGATGTCTTTTCTCTCCATTGACTTTATGTTAGGTTTGACAACAACCTTCATATTGCTGATATCTGTTTCAACTTCAGCAATATTAATCAAACGTGTAATTTCTATTTTATTTGCAACCTCTTTCGCTTTATCTCTATTAATCTTATAAGCTCCTTCAAGATAAACGGTCATCATGGGCGTAGAAGGATCTTTCCTTGCATCCACTATTTCTATTAAACGGGGCAAGCCCAATGTAACGTTAATTTCAGCCACACCAGCATAGTGGAATGTTCTCATTGTCATTTGTGTGCCAGGCTCTCCTATTGATTGGGCAGCAACCATTCCACATGCTTCATAAGGATCCATTAAATGGCGATTGTATTCCTCTATTGCCTTTTCAACAATTTTTTCCAGTTTTTCTTCCAGTCCATTCTTTTCAATTTTTTCAGCCATTTCATCTATCACTGCTATTGGCAAATATTCCTTTTTGCTTTCCAGTATCTTAATTATTCTTTCTCTGATTGTGCCTTCCTTTACTTTTTCTTTCTTTTCCTTTGTCTTTTTTTCCGCTGGTTTGGCAGCCTTCTTTTCTTTTTTCTTTTTTACCGCCTTTTTCTCTTTCCCTTTTTCCTTCCTCTTTTCTTCAACCTTTCTTCCTAGCACCTTCAGTATTTTCTCGGCATCCTTTCCAAATTCCTTCTTTATTTTTGCATCTGATAATTTTTCTAGTGCTGACAAAGTATATTTTTCCGCCACCTTCTCTGCCAGTTTTTTGCTTAATCCTCTCTTAATCAAAGCATTTGCTGTCGTCTTACTCATTCTCCACCTCCTTGATTATCATATCAACATCAACTGCCTTTCCTCTAATGCTACGCATTGGATCAACACCATCCTCACCATACACAAACTGAATAACTTCTCCAGTCGTAGCTCTCACGCTTCCATCTTCTTCCAGCTTGACATTTTCCAGTGCATTGACAAGGCGGCGCTGCATGTAACCGCTCCTTGAAGTTCTAACTGCTGTATCCACTAAGCCTTCCCTTCCTCCCATTGAGTGGAAGAAGTATTCTGTAGGTGTTAAACCCTTCTTATAGCTTGATGATACGAAACCCTTCGCCTCTGCTCCCAAATCTCCTTTCTTAAAATGTGGCAAGGTTCTATTCCTATAACCTCTATGAATACGTTCTCCTCTAACTGCCTGCTGTCCAACGCAACCAGCCATTTGAGACAAGTTCAACATGCTTCCTCTTGCTCCGCTCCTTGCCATTATAACAGCCGAGTTGTCCATACCCAGATGCTTACTCGCTATCTCTCCTGTTTGATCTCTTGCTCTTCCTGTAACACGCATTATTTCCATTTCCAGTGTTTCTTCCAAACTCCTTCCAGGAATCTGTTCTAATTCACCCTCTTCATATGCTTTGATTAAATCCTGTATTTTTTTCTTCGCTTTTTCAAGCTGCTCATTTATCTGCAGAACTGCCTCTTCCGGAATATCCTCATCATCTATTCCAGTTGTGAATCCAATAACCATAATTGCAGCAATTCCTAATTTAGTAACCCTATCAATGAAATCTCTTGCAGCACTGTTTCCGTATCTTCTTGTAATATACTCTATTATCTCTCCTTTGAAAGCTCCTATACTCTTCTCATCAATTACTCCCGATATAAGCTGTCCGTCCTTTATTATGACATATGCGTCATACTCACATTTCTCCTTTACACACGTTGGACAGCCAATGCATGCCTTCGCTTTATATTCAAGATTTATTCCCTCTGGCAGTATCTTGCTGAAAATCTCCTTTCCAGTCATCTTTTCCTTCACTTCTCCCATATAGCCAGCAGCAGCCAGCATGCGAATTGCATCATCTTTGGAGAACTCCTTATTCTTGTAAGTAAGCAGGAAGCAACCAGAAATGTGATCGTGAATTGCACCTATGATGGCTCCTCCAAATCTCGGGCTGAGTATATGTTCTTGCACTTTCATTAAAATCTCTGCTTCAGCTCTTGCCTCTTCAGTCTGCAGAACATGCATATTCATCTCGTCGCCATCAAAGTCAGCATTGTATGGTGGGCAAACAGCCAGATTCAGACGGAATGTCTTATATGGTAATACCCTTACCTTATGAGCCATCATTGACATACGATGCAAGGATGGTTGACGATTGAATAACACAATATCTCCGTCCTGAAGCTGCCTTTCTACCACTGAACCAACTTCAAGCCTTTCCGCCACATTTTCTGCATTCTCTTCCGTCACCTTTATTCTTCTTCCATCTGGACGAATGATATAATTTACTCCTGGAATGTAAACAACACCTGCAGGAGGCTTTGGATTTGGTCCACGTCTCACCATTTCCTTCATTTCCTCAAGATTGTAAGGTGTAACTCTTATTGGCACAGTTAACTCTTTTGCCACATCAATTGGAACACCAACCTCATTTATGCTTATGTTTGGATCTGGCGAGATAACAGTTCTTGCTGAAAAGTTGACGCGCTTTCCGGATAAATTGCTTCTGAATCTACCCTCTTTTCCTTTTAGCCTCTGGGCAAGGGTCTTTAATGCCCTCCCGCTTCTGTGGCGGGCTGGAGGAATGCCGCTGGTTTGATTATCAAAATACGTTGTAACATGATATTGCAGCAACTCCCACAAATCCTCGACAATCAGCTGGGGAGCACCTGCATCTCTATTTTCCTGCAATCTCTGATTTATTCTTATTATATCCACAAGCTTATGAGTCAAATCATCCTCGCTCCTCTCTCCTGTCTCAAGCGTAATAGATGGGCGTGTCGTCACGGGAGGCACAGGCAGCACAGTCAAAACCATCCATTCTGGGCGAGCTACTTCAGGATTTATATCAAGCAGGAGTAAATCGTCGCCTACCTCCTCACTAACCTTTTCAAGCCATTCTCTGATTTCAGAGGGAGTCATTTTGTGTCCTGCTTCTCTATAAGTAGTAGGTTTATCATATTCTATTGGCAGCTTCTCCCTTCCGCAATGAGGACAGTGTGAAACTTTATTGGCAAGTTTTACCACTTCTTTAACAAAATAAGATGTATTCTCTCCTCTCTCCACCGCCTTTTTATAGAGCTTTCTCAATCTTTCCAGTTCCTTTTCATCAAGCAAAAGTTTTCCACAGCCTCTGCATGTTGACTTAAGAATGGCATAAATTGTTTTTGCAAATCCAACATGGATAACTGGCATTGCCAGCTCTATATGGCCAAAATGCCCAGGGCAATCCTTTACACGCTGCCCGCAAGTTTTACAACGCAAGCCTGGCTCAATTACACCAAGGCGAGTGTCCATTAAACCCATTTCTATTGGGAAACCATCTTCATCATAGGTATCGGGTGTGATAATGCGCGTTGCTGACATCTTCCTTATTTTTTCTGGGGAGAGCAGGCCAAAGACAATCTTATCAATTTCTTTTTTTGAAGCGGTTATCATTCACACCAACCTCCTCAATACTAGCTTTGGTTCAATAATAAGCGATTGAAGTTCCTCAAGCAATAACTTGAAGGCATAACTCATTTCAACTGGACTTATTTTTGCATCATCGCCGCAAAGCAGACATTTTAGGAAACCTCTTCTTGTTTTGAATGCAATGTGTCCGCAATTTTCGCAAACATATTGTATTGTCAAATCAGATTCTTCAAGAAGCCTTTCCTTTATTGTCATCGAAGCTCCATGTCCAATAAGACAATCTCTTTCCATTTCTCCAAATCTTAAGCCTCCTTCCCTCGCTCTTCCTTCTGTTGGCTGCCTTGTTAATATCTGTACAGGTCCTCTGCTTCTGGCATGTATCTTACCTGCAACCATGTGATGAAGCTTCTGATAATAAATGACTCCTACGAAAATGTCAGCCACATACATCTTGCCTGTTTCGCCATCATAAAGAACTTCCTTGCCATTATGCTTGAAACCATTTTTCACCAGTGCATCTCTCAGCACCTTCTCCGGCTCTCCTGAAAATGGAGTGCCATCAACAAATCTTCCTTCCATGGCTCCTACCTTTCCTCCTATCATCTCCAGCACATGACCAACTGTCATTCTGCTCGGAATTGCGTGAGGATTGATTATTAAATCTGGCACAATGCCGTCTTCTGTGAAAGGCATATCCTCTGGGTCAACAATTAAGCCCAGCACTCCTTTTTGTCCATGCTTTGAAGCAAATTTATCTCCAAGCTCTGGAACCCTTTCATCTCTCACCTTTATTTTCACCATTCTTGCTCCGTTTAGTGTTTCTGAAAGTACGACAGTATCAACAAATCCTTTTTCTCCATGTCTCACTGTTATGGAAGTTTCCCTTCTCTTTTGTGGCACGAGTACATCCGTTGGCTCTTCAAGGAAACGAGGTGGCGAAGTTTTTCCAATTAAAACATCTCCTCCCTTCACCTCGCACTCAGGAGTTATTATGCCATCCTCTGCCAGATGAATGTAAGCTTCCTCGCTCCTCACACCTCTACACTCTGGATCAGGAATTTCGAAGTGGTCCTCCTGTCCGCCAGGATAGCGTTGCTCCTCAGCGGCATAAGTTCTGAAGAATGTACTCCTTGCTAATCCTCTATCTATTGAAGCACGATTCATAATCAAAGCATCTTCCATATTATAGCCATGATAGCTCAAAACAGCAACAACAAAATTCTGCCCGGCTGGGCGGCGGTGGAAGTTAATGTATTTGGCAGAATAAGTTCTAACAATAGGCACTTGTGGATAATGAAGGAGATGGCCTCGCGTATCAGGTCTTTTTCTATAATTTGCTGCAGCGAATCCCAACGACTGCTTACCCATTCCAGCTCCCATTGTAATACGGGGTGATGAATTATGTTCAGCATATGGAACTAAGCTCGCTCCTACGCCAAGAATGCAGAGAGGATCAATTTCCATGTGAGTATGCTCTGGAGTTAAATCCTCCTCGCGCAAAGCAATATATGCATTTTCTTCCTCCTCAGTATCAATATATTCGATTACTCCCATATTTATTAAATCGCTCCATGATAACTCGCCTCTTTTAACTTTCTCTCTCATTTCCTTGGTGTAAAGAAGCTTACCATTCTTGACAATAAACAGTGGCCTTCTAACCCTTCCTGGATCACAGTTTACAACTACATCATTGCTGTCCTCGTAATAGCATACATTTATTTCCTTATCAATTTCTCCTCTTCTCCTCCTTTCTCTTATTTCCTCAACAAGTTTCTTTCCATCAGGATGAATGCCAATTAAATCGCCATTTAAATAAACTCTTGCTCCCTTCAGCCCTTTCTTTACTTCCATAACTCCCATTTTAGTTAGTTCTTTTTCAACTTCTTCCTCAGGATATCCTTCAGAAATTTCAACAGTTAATGCTAAATTCTTCACTAGTCCACAGTTGGGCCCTTCTGGTGTTTCATTTGGACACAGTCTCCCCCAGTGTGTAGAGTGTAAGTCTCTTGCTTCAAAGTGTGGCTGAGAGCGAGTTAATGGGGAGGTAACCCTTCTCAAATGACTTATTGTGGATAGATTGGAAGTTCTATCAAGCAGTTGGCTTACGCCTGTTCTTCCACCAACCCAGTTGCCAGTAGCCATCGCATGATGAATGCGCTGGTCAAAAACATCCTGCCTTACATGAGGTTTTATTCTCAACTCCTCCAAATCTTTTCCTCTTGCATAAAGTCTTTCAAGTTGATATTTCAAATCCTTGCATAATGCAACGAAAGCCACTCTAAACAAATCCTCCATTAAGTCTCCAGCCAACTTAAGGCGTTTGTTGGCATAGTGGTCTTTATCATCTTCTCTTCTGTATCCAAGAGCCAATTCAAGCACAGCTTCTCCCATTCTTGCAAGGAAAATGCCTTTTCTTATTCGGTCTTTTGTTTCGTTTCCCAAGTGTGGCAGTATTGTTCTGTCCAGCAATTCTTTTACTCTCTCCCTTCTATATTCCTTTGCTTGCCCGCCTGCTATTTTCTTTCCAATGAAATCTATTGCTTCTTCCTCATTTGTTACTCCATATTCTTCTTCGCACGCCTCAATATTGGCGAGAACAAAAACTTCCGTTTCAGGGTATGAAGCCATATTGTCAAATATTGTTGGATTATCCAAACCGAGGGCTTTTAAAATAATTATAAGAGGAATCTGACTGGCAACGTTTGGTAAGGTGGTCATAAGCATGCCATCTTTTCTTTTCTCAACAACAATAAGGCTTCTGAAACCTTCTTTCTGAGAGAAAACCTGGGCTGTTTCCACTTCATATCCATATCTGTTAGTTTTTTCTGTTAGCACTCTATTTGACGCCAGATCTTCCAGTGTTATCAGAACCCTTTCTGTTCCGTTTATTATAAAATATCCTCCTGGGTCTAAAGGATCTTCCTGCAGTTCTATAAGTTTCTTTTCGTATTCCTCGTCATTTAATTTTCTTCCAGCTTCCTCCTCCAGAACCTCCCTTGAAATATTGCATTTCTGAGACCTAACCATTATCGGAAGATGACCTATTTTTGCTTCTTCTGCCAAATCATCTCTCACCTTGCCATCTATTACAGGAATAAATTCAAGAAAGACAGGCGCCTCATATGTTAAGTCTCTTAGCCTTGCTTCCATTGGTGTTATTGGATGCTCCTCGCCTGTTGCTTCTTTCACCATCGGCTTTCCTACTCTTATTTTGCCCAGCTTGACTTTATATCCCTCTATCTCTGGATGTATGTATCCTCTTTCCAGTCCCTCGCCTTCTCCTATCCTTGTTGAATTTACTATGTTCTGCAGCCTTCTGTTCAGGAAATCGTTATAGGATGCTATTTGATGATTTACTATACTCCTCTCCCTATAAAATGCGTCTATTACTTCTCTCATATTATCTCCTTACTCACAACACGATAAGCGACACTTATACCAGCAGTAGGACTTTTCCTTATTATTTTAATTACATCTCCCTCCTTCGCATTTATGGCTTTTGCCACAGGGTCATCAATGCGGATGCGAGGGAGTTGTTCTTTTTTAATATTATATGTTTTGAGCAGTTTTTCAACTTCCTCTTCTGATAAAATCTCATGATGCGGCACGAGCTCATGCTTTAGTATATCTATCTTCATTTTTCTACCCCTATATTATTATCTCGCATATTTTAATTTTTGGGTCATACGGGCCTGAGGGGATTTTCTAGCTGCTTGCCTCGCAAGCAGGCATTCGAACCCCTGGCCACCTGGTTAAAAGCCAGGTGCTCTACCTAGCTGAGCTACAGGCCCTTCCCCACTGTTGCATATACCGCCCAATATAAATTTTTTTCTATTAAAGTATGGAAATTTGGCATAATATTAAACTTATATAAAATGCGATATCTGGCGATAACTATTTAAAATTCGTTTATATAATATTTTCGGAGGCATAAAAATGAAGAAAAAAGCGATATTAGTTGGGATATTGGTTATAGCAATGGCATTAAGTGCAGTGAACTTTGGAGAGGCAAGCGAGGGCAATGAAGCGCCCTTCAAGGATGCAGTTAAGGTCACGCCAAATATTTTGAGGCTGGGAGAGACAGCAATGCTGAATCAGGGGAATGTTTTGATTACGCCAAATAGCCCCGAAGAGGATATTTTGCCAGCTATCACGGTAGATGGCAATGGCAAGATCGGTGTTACATGGACACATGAAATATCAGCAATAGAATCAGACATAGGCCTTGCATACTCTACAGATAACGGCGAAACATGGGTGTCGAATGTTGTTTCATTAGAGGGATTCCAGTATTATGCAGACATGGCATATGTCACAGGTAGCAAATATGAAGGGGGCGGCGATTTTGATGGATTCTGGGGAATATGTCTAGATACATCTACAGAGAGCGGACAGTTCTGGATGATTTCTGATATAACAGATGAGTCCACATATGAATTCTATTCCTTCACTGAAGGTGCTTTGCCAGGAGCAACATATGCAAGCATAGAAGATGATACATGGTATCCAATGACTTACTTCGAGGGTATTGTTGGGCCTGTGCACTTTTACATTGATGATGACCAGAACATGAACCAGGGAATAATGTTATTCTGGATGGGTGGAGATTTATCCGGATATGTATATAACTGGGATGCTGAAAGCGTGCTTGATACTGCTCCAGCTCAGGATCCAGATATGGCATGCATACATGACAGCGACCCAGCATGGACCGAGAATGATTTCTTCTACATAGTTTGTCAGCACAATAATGAGGATACAGGAAAAGCTGAAATTGTATATAAGAGATGCGTTCCTGTTCAGGAGGCAGATATTGAATTTGTTGCAGAACAATATTATTTAGTCAGTGGCGATTTCGATGCCGCTCATCCAGACATTGATGCATCTGGAAGCAATGTAGTTGTTGTTTTCATGAGCAACGATAACGTCTATGGAGACTGGGACATAAAATGTGCTTACAGCAGTGATTATGGCAAGACATGGGAGATAAGTGATGTTGCAGCAGAGCATCCAGTAGATGAAACATATCCTGCTGTATATCTTGCAGGAAACACTGTCTATTGTATATACATAAAGGAGGGCAATCTTTACTTGGTAAAATCAACAGATGGCGGAGCAACTTGGGAGGAGCCAGAGCAGATAAATGAAGTGGATGGAACAGTTGTCGCAGAAGAAAACGCTGCTGACATATGCAGTAAGGGCATAGTATGGACAGATAACAGAAATGGAAATAAAGACATTTACTTCGCTCCATTACCAGCACCAATAATAACAATAGGCATTTCAGGAGGATTTGGAGTCAAAGCAACAATAAGCAATGAAGGAACAGAAGCAGCAGAAAATCTAGCATGGAGCGTTGATTTATCTGGTGCAGTATTCATAGGCAAGCATGCTGAAGGAACAATCGATACACTAAATCCAGGAGAGAGCGTAACAGTAGGTCCAGGATTAGTATTTGGAATAGGGCCAACAACAATAACAGTAAATGCAGGAGGAGTAACAGCAACAGCAAGCGGCTTCGTGCTTGGCCCATTGGTGCTTGGCGTGAGCTAACTCCTCTCTTTTTCTTCCTTTTTATATTTCTTGAATTTTGTTTGATTTTTTAATTGTATTTGCTGAAATTGATAAAAAACAGCAGTAACTTTTCCATTTTTGCATATCGAAAAATTCTGTGTGAAAAGATTTAAGTTTTGATTTTGATTACAGCAGTGGTGATTTGATGGAGAAGAAGGTAACAGTTGAGGAGTTGTTAGAAAAAGCGAAAAAACCCGCTCAGGATGCAATGAAATTACATCCTTTTTATAAAGGAAAAATACAGATAATGCCAAAATGCGCTGTAAGAAGTTATGATGATTTTGCTATATGGTATACTCCTGGCGTGGCTGAGCCATGCAAGGATATTGCCAAAAACCCTGAGAGAGTTTTTGATCACACAAACAAAGGGAATTATGTTGCAGTCATAAGTGATGGCACTCGTGTTCTTGGCTTGGGAGATATCGGCCCATTAGCAGGCTTGCCTGTAATGGAAGGAAAAGCCCTGCTTTTCAAATATCTTGGAGGCGTAGATGCATTTCCTGTAATGATAGATACAAAAGATCCTGATGAGTTCATTCAGGCAGTTAAGTGGGTAGCCCCAACATTTGGAGGAATAAATCTTGAAGATATAGCGTCACCTAAATGCTTCTATATTTTAGATAGGCTGAGAGAAGAGCTTGATATTCCTGTATGGCACGATGATCAGCAAGGAACAGCCGCAATAACTCTTGCTGGAATAATAAATGGACTTAAAGTAGTTGGCAAAAAACTCAATGAGGTGACATATTCTATTATTGGAGCTGGGGCAGCCAATATATGTTTGATAAGGACATTGATAAAGGCTGGTGTACCACCCGGCAATATAATAGCTGTTGATTCAAAGGGAATACTTCATCCAAACAGGGAAGATATAGAAGAACTCAAAGAAAAAAATCCTTACAAATATGAAATTGCAATGAAGACAAATGCTGAAGGTAGAACAGGAGGCATTCCAGAGGCAATAAAAGGAACAGATGTATGCGTAGCTGCTTCAAAGCCTGGTCCTGGCACCATAAAGAAGGAATGGGTTGCTGAAATGAATGATGATGCAGTAATGTTTGCTGAAGCAAATCCCATTCCAGAGATATGGCCATGGGAAGCTAAAGAAGCAGGAGTGAGAGTATTTGGAACAGGAAGAAGCGATTTTCCAAACCAAGTTAACAATAGCCTTGGCTTTCCAGGCATATTCAGGGGAACTTTAGATGTAAGGGCTAAGACAATAACAGATGAAATGCATATTGCAGCAGCATACGCCATAGCAGAAGTAGCAGAAAAGAAAGGGCTTAGCGAGGATTATATTGTGCCAACAATGGATGATTGGGAAGTTTTTCCATATGAAGCGGCAGCTGTGGCAATGAAAGCAATAGAGCAGGGAATAGCAAGAAGGAAGCTAAGCAGACAGGAAGTATATGAAATGGCAGAGGAAACAATAAAACTTGCCAGAGAGCAGACACAGGCATTAATGAAACACGGGTTCATAAAAGTCCCATGAAAGATGCCATAGAAGAGAGCCAGGAAGGAAGTATAATTCATATAAAGGTGAAGATAGGCAATAAAAATAGATTTCCTGCAGGATATGATGAATGGAGGCATAGGATAGAAATTGAAATTGATGAAGAGCCAGTGAAAGGAAAGGCGAATAGAAAGATAGTTGAAATATTGGCAGCCTATTTCAATCTGAAAAAAGAAGATATAGAGATAATACATGGAAAAAAATCAAGGGAAAAAGAGATTTTAGTAAAAAAGAAAAAGGATGAAGTATTGCATATATTGAAAAATGGATTGCAGGGTAGCGCTGGAGGAAATAGAAAAGGCAATTGAGGAGATAAGAGATAAAAATAGAAATACACCCATCATTGTGGAAGGAGAAAAAGATGTTAGAGCGCTGAATAGCCTTGATATAAATGGAGACATAATTACTGTGCATTGCGGAATGGAAATAGCAAATTTGTGCGATTACATTGCTTCTCATTACAAGGAAATTATAATATTAACTGATTGGGATAGAAAAGGGTGGCAGCTGTGCAGGAAAATAGAGAAGAATCTTAAAGGAAGAACAAAATGCATAACAGAATATCGTCTAATATTTGCAAAAAATGCAATGGTTAAGGATATAGAAAGCATACCCACCTTTCTTAAAAATCTCAGAAATAAAGTAAATAGAAGGCGCAATTATTTCAGAGACTGAAAAGTTATTTTGAGTTTTTCTGCAAATTCTTTCGCCTTTTTATTCATTTTAGGCAGAGCATCTATAAATTTCAATAAGCTTATGTGATGTTTCCCAAAATAAATACCCGAGCCAAAACCAATCAAGTCGTTGTTTTTTATTGTTTCTTCATTTGCTTTTCCTACATTTAAAAGTTCTGCATCTAAAACTCTAGCAATTTCTCTAGCAATTTTTTCCGTATTGCCGTGATGTATAGAAACATATAGTATCGCTGTCCTCATTTTCTCCCTCAAAAAATTTTTGCGATAATATTGCAGATTTTTTCAAGAAATTGTTTGTCTTCATGGGTAAATGGAGCATATGAATGTGAATCTATATCTAACTCTCCAACAATTTTTTCATTTTTGAAAATTGGAACAACAATTTCGGATTTTACTGCTGGACTGCATGATAAATAATTTTTTTCCTTTGAAACATCCTGCACGATAAAGGTATGCCTTTTTTCCGCAGCCTGCCCGCATATCCCCTTTCCAAATGGTATTCTGACATGTTCTGTTGGCTCTCCTGAAAAAGGGCCAAGTACTAATTCATTTTTTGATTCATCAGCAATATAAAATCCGACCCAGTCATAATATGGCACCTCATTTCTCAGCAGTACACATATTCTCATAAGCTTTTCATTTCTATCTGAGGAATCATCCACAATTTCTTTTACTTTTTTGATGAGATTATCGAATATCTCTTTCTTATCCATTTTATCATCCTCAATATTAACTTTTACTTAAAGTATTTTTCTTGAACTAAATAAATGGAAACTAATGCAAAAGCAATTAAATAGCAAATCTATTTGCTATGTGGAACTAAATACTCTACTCCTGCCCCTGGGTGTAATACCCTCACTTTTTCTGCTTTACCTAATTATAGGAGAAAGAGAAGGAAAATTCAAGGAGAAAAGCATCATCATAGTATATATTGGGGGTATTATTTTGGGCAGCGTTATATACATAATGGAAGGGATGATTCTATATCTTATGATTACAGGAGACGTATATCTTAATCTTATCATAATTTTTTCTTTTATTTTTTCATTTCTAGATCAGCTGGTTAAGCTAGCAGTTCTTAATCTATCTGCTCTATCTGACAGTGGCTTGCCCCTGTACGGAGCTTCTTTCAGTCTGGGTTTTTCTTCTGTATTTGCTCCTCTCCTCTTTGGAAGAACTTTAGAAGTTGGATTGGAAAATGCAATGCTTGTTGCGCTGCCATTTTCAGTAATGTTAATTAACTGTTCAATTGGAATTATTATTGGTACGGGGGTAAAAAGAAATATGCGTGGAAAATATTTTGGGCTAGCAACAGTTGCTGGCATGATTATATGGATTACAGTGATTATATCAATAGTTTACTCTCTTGCTGGAGAATCTGTTATATCTGCTATTTTTTCGGTATGTTCAATAGTTATTTCTTCTTTTGCATTTATTACAGTATATAAAAAGCATCTTCCTTATGCAATGATGGATAGAAGAGAGTTGCGGAAGCTGTAAAAGTTTATAAAGGGATAAAAAATAACTCCTTAGATGAACCAGAAAAATTTACTGAAAATAGTTGTTATTGCATCAATACTCTATTTCATATGGCTATTTATTGTTGCCTTAAATGAGACAATGAATGGCAGCAAAATATTATTATCTTTAAAGACGTGGAGTCTGATAGGTGTGGTTGTGTATGTATTTTTTTTGTTTATTGAAATTATGGTGTATATTACCACTCCAAAAAAAGAAACAAAAGAAATTAAGTTAGTGTCAGAAGTAATAAAAAAGATTGTGTGCAACAGTTGTCATACTACTTTTACCATAACAGATACAGGAGTGAGACCAATGAAATATGTGTGTCCGAACTGCGGCAAAGAAGGAGTGCTGAGGGGCAAGAAAGTTAAGGGAATCGTTAAAACAATTACATGTTCAAGTTGTGGCGATAAGTTTGAAATAATTGATACAGGAGAAAGGCCCCTCACCTATCAATGTCCATCATGTCATTATGAGGGAGTTGTATAATAATGCTGAAGGCTAAAATTGAGATAAGGTTGAAGAAAGGAGTGGTCGATCCAGAAGGAAAAAATATTGCAAAGGCGTTGAACTTACTGCATTTTAAGGAGGTAAAGGAAGTAAAAGTTGCCAAAATAATTGAAATTTTTCTTGAAGGAAATGATGTTGAAAAAGCTAGGGAAAGAGCAGAGGAGATGTGCAAAAAGTTGCTTGCAAACCCTGTCATTAATGAATATACCATTTCGATAGAACATGTCCATGGATAATTTATTCATAAAGGATGGATACGTGTACAGAATAAATTTACTGGATGCAAATGATGAGCAGTTAATAGAAATAAGCAAAACAATGGGTCTCGCCTTAAATTTGCAGGAAATGAAAAAAATAAAGGACTATTTTAGCAGAAAAGGTAGAAATCCCTCTGATTTGGAACTTGAAGCTTTAGCTCAGTCATGGAGTGAACATTGCTGCTATAAATCCTCAAAATACTATCTGAGACAGTATGTTTATAATATAGCAAAAGATAAAATTATTGCCAGAGAGGATGCTGGAGTGCTGGAATTTGACGATGAGCATTACTATGTTGTCGCTTTGGAAAGCCATAATCATCCTTCTGCCATTGAACCATATGGAGGGGCTGCTACTGGTATTGGGGGCATATTAAGAGATGTGCTTTGTATGGGGGCACAGCCAATAGCATTGATAGATCCTTTATTCTTCGGAAGCCTGGATACAAGATATGAAGAATTACCAAAAGGTGTGAAGCATCCTCGCTATTTATTCAAGAGAGTTGTTGAGGGAATAAGGGATTATGGTAACAGGGTTGGAATACCTACAGTTGCAGGCCAAGTATATTTTCATGAAAGTTATACAGGAAATTGCCTCGTGAATGTTGGATGCATAGGTATTGTTAAGAAAGATAAACTGGCTCATAGCCGCGTTAAAAAGCCAGGCGACATATATGTCTATGCAGGTGGTAAAACAGGAAGAGACGGAATACACGGCGTAACTTTTGCATCTGAAGAGTTAAGAGAAGAATCTGAGGAGAAATCAATAACTGCTGTACAGCTTGGTGATCCAATAACGAAAGAACCTCTTATCCATGCTTGCCTTGAATGCAATGAGAAAGGACTTGTGGAAGGAATGAAGGACATGGGAGGCGGCGGGCTATCGTGTGTGTGCAGCGAGATTGCATATGAGGGAGGATATGGAGCAGAAGTTTATCTGGATAAGGTGCCGCTGAGAGAAGCAGATATGGAGCCATGGGAAATATGGGTTTCTGAAAGTCAGGAAAGAATGCTGCTCGTTGTTAAAGAGGAAAATCTGGAGGAAGTGCTGAGAATATTTGAAAAATGGGATGTGGAGGCAGTTCCAATTGGAAGAGTCATTGAAGAGCCATTCATAAAGGTGTATTACAGGGGACAGCTTGTTGGAGAGCTTGATCTATTATTCCAGATTGGTGCTGTGGAATATGCAAGGGAGTGGAAAAAGCCCGAAATAAAGGAGAAAGAAGATGTAGAATTTGAAATGCCCGACTTGCAGGAAGCATTAATGAAGATTTTGTCCTCATCCAATGTTTGTAGCAGAGAATGGGTAATAAGGCAATATGATTTTGAGGTGAGGGGAGCGACGGTTTTAAAGCCTCTTCATGGCAATATAGGAATGCAAAGCCACTCAGATGCTGCTGTTATTAAGCCTTTAGAGGAATCATGGAAAGGTATTGCAGTCACGGCAGATGTTAATCCATATTATACAAGCCTCAACCCTTATTGGGGAACATGCGCCGCCGTGGATGAAGCATGTCGTAATCTCGCTGCCTCTGGAGCAAGGGTGGATGCATTTGTTGATTGCCTCAATTTTGGCAATCCTGAAAAGCCAGAGAGAATGGGAGAATTTGTTGAAAGTATGAAAGCATTACACGACATGGCTTCTGTATTGAACGTTCCTTTTGCATCGGGCAATGTAAGTTTCTATAATGAAAGCATGGCTGGAAGCGTGGCTCCCACGCCAACCATAATGGCAGTTGGAATTGTGGAAGATGTAAGAAAGTGTGCAACCATCAATTTTAAAGAGGAGGGCAATCCAATTTATATAATTGGTGAGACAAAAAAAGAGATGGGAGGGAGCGAATATTATCAGTATTTAGGCATTAACGCTGGCATAGTGCCGAGAAGCGATGCCCATTTACTTAAGAAAAGTATCGAAAAAGTCATAAGGGCAATTGAAAATGGTGTAATAATTTCATGTCATGACATATCCAATGGCGGGCTAGGCGTTGCTCTTGCGGAGATGGTTATTGCCGGGAAAGGAGCGGAAATTTGTTTGTATTCGCTGCCAGATTTGAGAACCGACTTTAAAATATTTTCAGAGAGCAATACGAGATGGGTGGCAGAAGTTAAAAAGGAAAAGGAGGAAGAGTTCAAACAAATTTTTGAGGGGCTAAAGATATATAGGATAGGATATGTGAAAGGAGAGGGGCTTATAATATATGATGGAGATGAAATGAAAAAGTACGTGGATTTGGACAAAGAAGAATTATATCAGGCATGGAACAGCAAGTTATGGGAAGAGATGGGATAGACCTCTAAAATATATATAGATGGACTAGCATTTTATTGCATGAAACTTAAAATTATTATTGTTTGTCTCGCTGCTACAATGCTCTTAATGCCTTTGCCATCTCACGGAAAAAATGAGGGAATAAATGGAATTCTTGATGAAATAACAGAAGAGCTACTCAGGGAGTATATTCAAACTTTACAGGATTTTGGGCCACGTGTTACAGAAAGTGAAGCCTGCAGACAGGCTGCTGAATACATTATTTCGCAATTTGAGGAATATGGGCTTGTGGTTAGAGAGGATAACTGGACGTATCACGGCTACGAAGATATAAACATAGAAGCAACAATTCCTGGACAGAATGAGTCAAGCGATGAAATATACATTGTCTGTGCCCACTATGATAGTGTGCCGGGCTCACCAGGAGCAGATGATAATGGTTCTGGCACAGCTGCGGTGCTGGCGGCGGCGAAAGTTCTGAGCAAATATAGATTTGAGCATACCATTCGCTTTGTTACTTTTTCTGGAGAAGAAGAAGGATTGCTTGGCTCGAGAGAATATGCAAAGGAGGCACATGAAAATGGAGATAATATTGTTGCTGTTTTAAATGCAGATATGATTGGATATACAAGGACAAATGATGGGAGAACGCGCGTGGTAATAGAAGAAACAGGACATTCTTCATGGATTACAAACCTTTCAATAAATATGAGCATGGAATATGCAGATGAGATTGGATTGCAAGTAGTTAGATGGCCTTCATATCCGTACAGTGACCATGCTTCATTCCTTGAATATGGTTATGATGCTGTCTTTTTCTTTGAATACGAGTTCAATGACTACTATCACTCTTCGGATGATACAGTTGATAAAATGGATTTAGATTATGCAGCACGTGTTACAAAATTAATCGTGGCAACACTTGTTGAGCTTGCTGGATTAGAGGAAGGAGATTATGAAAACCCTGTGGTTAAAATAGAAAAGCCTCAAGGGCATCTCTATATAAACAATAGAGAGATTTTCCCTTTGCCATTTGGTGCGACGGTTGTAATTGGAGGAATAGAGATTGAGGCATATGCCTTTGATAATGAAAGTGGAATAGATAGTGTGGAATTCTATATAGATGGGGAATTGAAGGCAGTTGATAGCGCGGCACCATATACATATGAATGGGATGAAAGAGCCATGTTTTTACATGAGATGGGGGTAAAGGCATATGATAAGGCAGGAAATGAGGAATATGATGCAGTAAAGATGTGGATATTCAATATTTAAGCAGAAGCTATAGATTTAAAGCTTAAAAATGAAAAAGCCGACTCCGTTAGATTTCCTCTTCCTCCTATTTTCATCTCTTACCACAAGATTTTTAAACAATTGTTAATTTAATTCCTATGAAGATAAAAGTGCTATTGGTGGCTTTGCTGCTTTTGTTCGCTTTTCCAATATATGAGAGAAGTGATGGGAAAGTTACGGCAAGGCAGCAGCAGGGAGACATTATAAATGTGACTGTCGAGGAAGTATGGGAAATGCTGCAGAATGAAGAAGACGGGAAACAGATTCCTGTTGATGTAAGAACCCCAGCTGAATATTTTGCTGAAAGAATTGCCACCCCTCATCTCTATGATAAGCCAATTTTATATCCACTGCAATTGATAGAGATACCGATTTTTGCAAAAATTTTCATTATTTTATTCAATGGCAAGGAAGTAATTTTATACTGCAGAACAGCTCATCGTAGCTACATTGCTGCGCAAATTTTGATAGACGCAGGCTGGGAAGGCAAACTATACAATATGGTAGGAGGAATAACAGCTTGGAAAGCAGCAGGATTACCAACTGTAAAAGGATTTGGATTTGGAAGATAACCTAGTTAAATTTATATGCGGCATATCTTTCACCCCTAATGCCTGATTTGGAAAAAGACCTTGTCAAAAATAAAATAGGCTTTGTTGCAGGCATATTCCTATTTTTCTTTTTCATTTTTATTCCTATTGGTATAGATGAATCAGTTAGAAAAGCGCTTGCAGTATTATTGTTATGTGCAGTATGGTGGGGAACAGAAGCTATACCAATCTATGCTACTGCTTTACTTCCTGGCATTTTGCTGCCATTGCTTGATATTCTGCCTTTGCAGGAAGCATTGAATCAGTATGCTCATCGAGTAATATTTCTCTTTTTTGGAGGTTTTTTAATTGCAAGGGCAATGATTAAATGGGGCTTAGATAAAAGGATTGCCATCATTATCCTTTCAAAAGGAGGCAAAAATTCGAATATTTTAATTCTTTACTTTATGATTGTAACTGCATTTCTCTCCGCTTTTATATCAAATACAGCCACCACAGCCATGATGCTACCTATTGGTATGGCTGTTTTACTTAATATAAAGATTAAGGAAAGGGCAAATTATGGCCGCGTATTAATGCTTGCCATTGCATATGCTGCCACTATAGGAGGAATGGCAACGCTTGTTGGTACACCTCCCAATGCAATATTTGCAGGTTTTTCAGAAAGCTTGTTAGGAAAAGAAATAACATTTTTTGAATGGCTTAAAATTGGCTTACCTTTTTCCCTAATAATGCTTCCTCTGACATGGCAGTTTTTACTTCGAAGATATAAGCCAGAAATTGTGGAAATTAAAGAAAAAGGAGTGATTGAAGAAGAAAAAATAAAGCTTGGTGGGCTTAAGAGAGAAGAAAA
>JAPDJQ010000003.1 GCA_029259015.1 Thermoplasmatota archaeon
TAAGCTGTTTCCTGATTCTCTTCTAATTTTGCATTAGTCACATCTATAGGAACTGTTCCATCCCCTCCTGTTGTACCTCCTGCTGCAGTCCCAGCTCCAGAAAGGATAACAGTTGCTCCTGAGACGGGTTTACCTTTACTATCTGTTACTTTTATGGTGATTGTAAAACTTATACCTTCTATTTTGCTCGAGCCCACATCACCACTTGCATCCACTAATATTACATTTCCTGAAGAGCCATCCTTAACATGTGCCTGTGGTATAATGCTTTCGCAACTAACCTTGAGAGTTCCTGGAGGATTGATATAATTAATCATTGCCAATATCGCCGCCAAAACAGCCGCCGCCACAACCACAATTATAATCAATCGCATTGGCAGTCCTTCAATACCTCTTTTATCTTTCAACCATCTATTTTTAAACATTTTCTCCCCCAATTAAGTAACGGAAAATTATTTTTAAATTTTTGCAACCTTATAGAGTTGCTAGATTATGAAACAAATATACCCCTTCATTTCGCCTGCAAGAATAGATAGAAAAGGATGTTTAGCAAAACTATATTCATGAAGATTTTTGAAAACTTTCATTTAATGTTTCCCACCATTAAACCAATCTCAAATTATTTCCTAAAATTATTATTTGAGGAATGCATAAATGCTTGTGGAATTGAAAGATAAAGGAAAAATAGTAATCAGGATAGCAATAAGTGCAATTTTGCTTTCATTCATTATTTATACAATTGGAGTGGAAAAAATAAGAGATGTGATTTCACATACAGTGCTCTGGTTGTTTTTTGTTGCTATTCTCATTGAAAATATTGGTGTAGTTATAAGTGCAAAAAAATGGCAGATTTTGCTAAAAAGCAAAGATGTGGAAATAAATTATTCTGATGCCATCTTATATTACTATATTGGCTCTTTCTTTAACACAATGATGCCTTCTTCAGTGGGAGGAGATGTCATAAAAGCATACAAGCTTGGAAAGAAAACAAATAGCATAGAAGCATTTTCTTCTGTTGTTATGGACAGAGTGACTGGTCTAATAGCAGTTGTTTTAATTGCTTTATTTGCTATTGCAACATCTCATGAAATACTGCCCCAAATAGCCATAACGCTTGCATTCATTCTCATACTATGCTTTCTTGTTTTTCTATTAATGCTTTTTAAAACAGATTTTTTTGAGAAAGCCGCCAACAAGCTATTTTCCAGATGGAATAAGCCAAAAAAATTCCTTCAAGATGTTATTTCATCCGTTAAATCTTATAGAGATAAAAAAACATTATACACTGCCATGTTCATTTCCCTTCTTTTCCACATAATGCTTATCCTGAATAACTATATTTTATCGCTCGCCCTCAACCTAAAAATTAACATCATATATTTTTTCATATTCATTCCTATAGCAGAAATTTTGGTGGCTCTGCCCATATCCATTCAGGGGTTTGGTGTAAGAGAAAGCAGCTATGCCATCCTTTTCTCTTCAATTGGAGTAAGCTATGCAGCCGCTTTTTCGTTAGGTTTTTTAAATCAGATTGTTAAGGTAATAACTAGCATGATAGGAGGAATAGCATATGTCATCAAAAAATAAGGTAATCATTGCAATTATTCTTTTTTCCATAGTAATCAGAGTGTACAACATTGAAAATCCTTTTTCCACAAATGGAATTGATGAAGGTATACATCTATTGCAGGCAAAAATGATAAGAGAAGGATATAACTACTATGATGATTTACAGGGGGATCAAGCTCCATTAGCCATCTTAACATTCTCCATCTTCGAAGGAAATGTGCTGGCATGCAGATACCTTTCCTATTTTCTTTTCATTATCTCTTCCATTTTCCTTTTCCTCATTGCAAAAAAATTTGGAAAAGATGTGGCGTTGGTGACATTGCTTATCATATCTCTTGATTTTACATTACTTAGAGAATCAAGACTTGCGAGCTTAGATTTGTTTTCTGCCACTTTGCTTTGCATCTCTTCTTTCTTTTTCCTCAGTTACATCGAAAAAAATTGTGTTGTGAATCTCGCTCTTTCAGCAATTTTCTTTTCATTATCTCTTCTTTCCAAAATAGTACCAGTTTTCTTTGTTCTCTTTCCTCTTTTCTATCTTTTCCTGCGTAAAAAAAATATGAAACATGGCATTATATACATCTTTTTCTTTATTACTCCATTACTCACCATTTTTTTGATTTTCTCACCCCATCAACTCATTGAAGGTGTGTTGTTACGCCAAGCCCATAGAGGTTTTGATTTTTACAGCAAATTGAGTTTACTCGTTTTCATTGCATCTTGTTTCATCTATCTTTTTGCAATAAGAAAATGGGATATTAAAAATGAGAAAATTTCATACCTTGTTGCATGGGTTCTCCTTATTTTAATCCCTCTGCTTCTGCAAGGCCGCACATTCCAGCATCATTTTGTTTACATTTCATATCCGCTTGCAATGCTTGCTTCCATAGCATTACATGAAAATTGGGATAAAAAAAGGAGAAGCATTCTAGCAGTATTTATTGCATTCAATTTATTTCTGATGGTATTTTTCATATTCACGGCCCCAAAAGATTTGGCGTATGATGTAGCAGATGAAATTAAAAATATTACAGATGAAAATGATTTAGTAATTTCTGGCAACCCTTTGGTAAATGTTATTGCTAATCGTCCTGCCCCACCAAATTTAACAAATCTAGCAAGATATCATTATCCAGAAACAACATTGAATGACATAAACTACTGGCTGGAGAAGAACGAGACAAAGATTATAGTGCTTTATTATCACCTGTATGAAATAGAAAGATTACGAGACTATCTTAATGAGAGCAGAGAATGGTATCTTTATGATAGAATAGAAGGGAAAGGACAAGTGTTATTTTATGGCATTTCCATGAAATTTTCAAAAGATGTTTACGAGATATATGTAAAAAGATGATTTTATTGCACTTTTCTCCAAGTCCATAAGCTGTTGGCAACAAAATTCCATATGAAAACAACTAATATGCCGGCTAATGCCGCCAGCAAATAATAAACACCAAAGAGTTCTTTAAGAATGCCCATGATAGAAAGTTGCATTGGAAAAGCAGGCAAGCTAATTAGATTGAACTTTGCCAATCTCTTAAGCCATTCTTTTACTCCTTTTTCCTTTCTATCCTTAAAAGTCCATATATCGTTCAGCAAAAAATTAGATAAGATGGATGCTTCTATTGAAAAAATGGCAGATAGAAGATAATAAATGCCTGCAATGTCTGTTAAAGCCCATAGTATGCCAAGATTAACAAACACCCCGGTTAAGCCAACAAATGCGAACTTCAGCATGCGATGTATCTCTTTTGTTTCCCAAGAGAGGCGGAGTAAATGCCTCAAATATTTTATTTGATTGGTTAAATTAAGTGAGCTTTTTCCTTTTTCTCTTTTCCTGAATTTTATTGGCTCTTCTTCAACTCTATCATATTTTCCCTTTGCTAGAATTTCAAGGAGGATTTTATATCCTATAGGATCGAGTTCAACATTTTCTATCACTTTTCTTTTAAGCATAAAAAACCCCGACATTGGATCTTTTACTATTCTACTCCTCGGCAAAAAAATATGGGCAAGTAAAGTAGCAAATTTTGAGTAAAATTTTCTTATTGCACCCCACTCCTCAATTTCTCCACCCTCAACATATCTGCTTCCTATAACAATATCTGCTCCCTTTTTTATCCCATCCAACATATCTATAAGTTTTTCAGGAGGGTGCTGCAAATCTGCATCCATTACAGCCAAAATATCGCCATCACTATTTCTAAACCCTTCCAAAACCGCAGTTGCCAAATCCTTTTCATTTATTCTTCGTATAACTTTAACGAATGGATAATCTTTTGCCATTTGCTGTGCCAGCTCCCATGTTTTATCCGGGCTGTCATCATCCACAATAATCAATTCAAAGTCAATTTCTTTTAACACATCATTTATTTTTTTGATTAACAAAGGCAGATTTTCTCTTTCATTGTATGTCGGCACCACAATGGAAATCTTCATTGCAACATCAAATTTTATCTGTATAAATACTTTCTTTTATTTCCAAAAAAGAGAGACATTGTGAAGAAAATGAGATTAATTTATCACTTGTTAAGGAAATGAAAATGTGGCGCTTGCTGATCATTTCACAAGAGATTAGCAGGAAGCAACTCCATCATTCTTCCATTAGTTCTTCATACATTTTTATCAAGGCATCTATTGTTTTTGAAATATCCTGCTGTTTCGCCGTTTTATATGCATTATCTGCTAATTTTTGCCGTAATTTTTTATCATTGGCAAGAGCTTCTATTGCATCTACAAACTCATCTACGCTCTTTCCTTTTAAACAATTTTCTCCGTGGATGAACCAACCCTTGTATACTTCTATATCTCTTATAACCAAGACTTTTTTACATGCTGCTGCTTCCATCAAAACATTTCCATAACTTTCTGCATATGTTGGAAAGAAGAAGACATCTCCGCCATTGTAGGCAAGAGGCATTTCTTGGAAAGGTAAATAAGAGATATGAATAAAATTATCAGGGAAATTAATGTCTACCCTCTCCAGCCCTTTTTCAGTTGAGCCAATCCATACGAATGTCATATCCTTGCATTTTCTTGCAACTTCAACAAAATCATGTATTCCCTTCCTTGGAATCATTAAGCCTACAGAAAAAACAACAAATTTGTCATTTAAGTCATACCTTTTTCTGAATTCTTTCCTCATTTCCTCGGATGGCTTGAAAATCGAGCAATCTACCCCATTTGGAATGACATAAAGCTTCGCCTTTATTCCATTCTTTTCCATCCAATTTTTAACATAAGGTGTGGCACAAACAACAGCATCTGCTAAATTATAGAGATATCTTGAATATTTATCAAAGATTGGATAAATTATATTGCCAAATTTAAATCCGCCTTTTACCAATTCTGGCAAATGACGGGCATGTATTACAATTTTCTTTCCACTTTTCTTGGCTTTTTTTATTAAAAAAAGGAAATTTGGCATTGGATTATGCAAATGAATAATGTCGCAATCATCTGCTGCCTCATCTATACATACATCTATTCCTCTGTCCTTTAACTTCTCTACCAGAATCGGCACCTGCGTGCCCATTCCGCCTGCATTTTTAAAATCAATGAGTTTCTTGAGTTTATTCAATCCAGTTATCATACACACTTTCATTTTATTCCAATTTCTCCTTTATTACATAAATCTTTTTGTTTGATGAAGAATAATAATTTCTTATCATAATCTCCGCCAGGAAGCCAGTCATGAATATCTGAAAACCCATTATCATCAAAAGTATGCCCAATAAAAGCAAAGGACGATTTGATAGAGTTTCGCCATAAAACAGTTTTAAAATCAGGAGATAAAAATTAATTAAAAATCCAGCAAGAAACATTGTCAGGCCAATGCCTCCAAAAAAGTGGAGGGGGCGTGTCGAATAGCCAGCCCAGAATTTGAAATTTATTAAATCAAAAAGCCCTCTTGCCAGTCTTGCCATGCCGTATTTACTTTTTCCATATTTCCTAGGATAATGCTTTACCTTTACTTCCCCAACTTTATATCCTTTCCATGCTAAAATAGCAGGAATATAGCGGTGCATCTCTCCATATAGTTCTAAGCCATCCAAACATTCTTTCTTATATGCCTTGAGGCCACAGTTAAAATCATGAAGTTTTAATCCAGTGAGCCATCTCGAAATTTTATTGGAAATGGCGGATGGAAGTTTCTTAGATAAAAAAGGATCTTTCCTATCATACCTCCATCCATTAACTGCATCATATTCATCCAGTTTTTCAACTAATTTTGGAATATCCTCTGGATCATTCTGCAAGTCTCCATCTATTGTTACAATTACATCTCCTTTAGCCATTTCAAATCCCGCCATTAAAGCAGCTGTTTTCCCAAAATTTCTTGAGAATTTGATACATTTAACATTTTTATCTTTCGAATGTAATTCTTTTAAAATCTCGTAGCTTCCGTCTGTGCTACCATCATCAACAAAAATTATTTCGTCTTTTTCTTTTAAAATATTCTTCAATTTTTCATATAATGGCAAAATGTTCTCTTTTTCGTTGTATATTGGCACTATAACTGAAATCATTAACATCATATATTGCTTACATATTTAAAAGATTAGATTATGGAAAGAGAGTTGTTAGAAAAAGCAAAAAAAACGATGGCAAAGGAGCCAGCACTTTTAAAATTAAGTGGAAAAATAATGGTGGCAGGCGACACACATGGTGATGTAGTTATAGCAAAGCAAATAGTAAAAAAATTTTTTGATGAAAAATATGATTATCTTATATTCCTAGGAGATTATGTGGATAGAGCGCCCCCCGATATTGGCTCTTCTATGCTAAACATAAATTTTTTGCTGGAAGAAAAAATTGAGTGCTCTGATAAAATTTATTTGCTTAAAGGTAACCATGAAGCAAATTATGCTATTCCATGCTATCCCCACGATTTTGAATATGAAGCAGGACAAATGTATAGAAAATATGTTGAGATTTTTATGGAAATGCCCTTGGCAGCCATACTTAATAATGTTTTTGCAGCCCATGGAGGGTTCCCAATTAAAAAGAGCATATACGAAATTGATAAAAATGATATTGAAGCCATTGAAGAAATAACATGGAGTGATGTGGCTATCTCGCCAGTATATAGAGGGGCAGGCAATAAATTTGGAAAAAAAGAATTAAATGAATTCCTGGACAAAATAAAAGCAAAAGCATTCATAAGAGGGCATGACTATAATATGAATGGCATAGTTGCATATGAAAAATGTCTTACTATATTTTCCTCCCGTTTATACAAAGACATGGGAAATGGAGGAGTACTTATAGCGAAAATTGACGGAAATATTGAAAACATGAAAGATATTGAAATAGAGGATTTTTCTACTGGAGAATGGAGAAGATATGAGGTGAAATATATTGATTGAAGGCGATATGCGATAGACCATTACGTATGATAGAATATCACTATAAAACCAGACAGTATCATAAATAACACAATGAGTATTGCTATAAGCCGCATTAACCATTCTCTTTTCATTTTTCTACCAATATAAACATATCTTTCGCTTTTATTAGATTTTCTTCTGCCTCCTCCACTATTTCAACAAATTCTTTATCTATCTTTACTTCTTCACCACCTATCACAAGAGTGTGATATCCTTTTTCTTCTATCTCTTTTGCAATTGCCTCTCCATTCTTCTTTATCTCTTCAATTATTATTTTACTCTTATCTCTGAAACGAGGGCCTATCTTGTTGTACAATGGTATTGCAATCTTTTTTGCAACTGGCTTTTCTTTCCCTCTTGCTATTTCATTTACCTTCAAAGTGCCAGCAATAATATCCTTTCCATCTATTTCACCATAAACAATTATTTTTGAGATTGGTGCATTTAATGCCATTCCCTGCTTGCTCTTCCAGTCTCTCACTCTAGCGATTACTTCTTTTATTACTTCTCCTTTTCTCTCAGATTCCTCATCTATTAGAATTGGCTCAGGCCATTTGGAAAGATGGATACTTTCATCACCTTCAAATTTTTTGTAAAATTGATGATATATTTCTTCTGTGATAAAGGGTAAGAATGGAGCAAATAATTTTGCCATACCTAAGCCAATGACATATAGAGTGTATAGAGCTGCTTTATCGTTTTTTTCATAGACTCTGTGTTTGACCATCTCCATATAATGATCAGCGAATTCATGCCATAAGAAATATTCTGCTTCCTTCATTGCACTTGAATACTCGAAATTATTCATATATTCTGTAACTTTCTTTACGACTTTGCTGTATAAACTCAAAACCCATTTATCCACAACATGTAATTCAGTTTCTTCTGGCTTTTCCTTAATAACGCTTCCTATAAATTTCTCAACATTCCATAGCTTGTTCATTAATCTTATTCCTCTAACCAGGTCCTTAAATCGGAAAGGGTTATCTTCGCCGAGCTTGCATGTTGCCGCATAATAGCGGAGGGCATCGGTTCCATATTCCTCAATTATTTCTAAAGGATCCACAACATTACCCAAGGAGGTATGCATTGGCCTGCCGTCAGGAGCGAGAATGAAGCCGTCTATCATTACTTCCTCAAATGGTTTTTCATCTGTAATAAGGAAACATCGCAAGATTGTATAGAAGGCCCAAGTCCTTATTATGTCATGGGCTTGAGGACGCAGAGACATTGGATATAATTTTTTAAATAGCCCCTCATCTCTCTCCCAGAAAGTATTGTATAAAGGAGTGATTGAGGAATCCATCCATGTATCAAAAACATCTTCGCACCCTTTTAATTCACCGCCGCATTTTGGGCATTTCTCAACCGGCGGCTTATCCACTGTGGGGTCTACATAACACTGCTCCTCTTTTGCCAGTACAACCTCTTTACAATTTTCACACTCCCACAGAGGTATAGGGGTGGCAAAATAACGCTGCCTCGAAATTACCCAGTCCCATTTTAAGGAATTAACCCATTCTTCTAGCCTTTTGAACATATATTTTGGGTACCATTTCATGTTTTTTGCAACCTCTAATATTTTTTCCTTGAATGGTAAAATCTTCAAAAACCACTGCTCTGCCTGGATAAATTCTATAGGTGTTTTGCACCTCCAGCATATGCCAACACTTTGCTCAATTTCCTCCTGTTTTGTTAAATAGCCTTCTTTCTCCAAATCCTCTATTATTGCTTTTCTTGCATCCTCCACTTTCATTCCAGCATATTTTCCAGCCAATTCATTCAGTGTTCCATCCTCGTTTATGCATATTTCTATAGGCAAGTCATATTTCATCACCCACTCCAAGTCTTCTTTATCACCTATGGTACAAACCATAACAATACCTGTACCGAATTCTGGGTCTACACTATCATCCTCAATAATTTTCACCCTTTTATTATAGAGTGGAACGATAACTTCTTTATCAACAAGAAAAGCAGCCCTCTCATCATCTGGATGAATGGCAACAACCTGACATGTTGAGAGCATTTCTGGACGAGTTGTGGCTATTTCAATATAACTTCCCCTCTCATCCTTTTTTATTCCTCTGCCTTCCACATTTTCTGCAAGATAAAATTTTATTGTATTCAGCAATGTTTTTCTTTCAGTATGCTCTATTTCTGCATCTGCCATCGCCGTCATACAACGAGGACACCAGTTAACTGGGAATTTTCCTCTGTAAATATATCCTTTCTTATAAAGCCGTATGAATGATATTTGGGTGAGGCGACGATAATATTCGGCATCTGTTCTATAAAAAATGCTATCATCCATGGATTCGCCCAGTATAATAAACTGATGGATCATTTCATCTATATTTTCATCTGCAAATTGCTTGCATAATTTAATGAATTCGTGTCTATCTATGTCCTTCCTAGTTATACCATACTTTCTTTCTACTCTCTCCTCAATAGGAATTCCATTTACATCGAAGCACAAAGGAAAGAGAACATTGTAGCCACACATTCTCTTATATCTCGCAACAAAATCAATATGAGTATAATGCACTGCATGCCCAATATGAAGTGCTCCTGAAGCATAACGGGGAGGATTATCTATAGAGTATACAGGTAGTCTGTCTCTATCAAATTTATAAATTTTCGTCTCTTGCCATTTTTTCTGCCATTTTTTCTCAATTTCCTTTGCATTATAGGCGCTCATTTTCTTCTGAAGTATATTATTGCTTATAAATTTGTTGGATAATTGACCCACCCCCCTTTATTTCCACTGGAAAGTTTATATGGGAGCATTGTTTAGTTTTATTAATGCTTACATTATTAGATGGCTTCGTCGATGAACCAGCATGCTTAGGCGTGCCCCCGTATATATCTCCATATGCTCGTTACATAGCTGGCGCAATAAAAGATGCTGGAGAAGAATATGAATATATGACCATTGAGGAGTGGAGGAAAGGAAGAAGAATAAAAGGAGATGTTCTCGTAATATTGGCAGGAGCTATTGTTCCTGGAAGATATCTTCGTGGGATGCCAATTTCTTTTAAAGAGTTTCGTGAAATTTGTGAAAATTTTAAAGGGATTAAAATTCTTGTAGGAGCTGCCGCAAAATATGGTTTTGGAGGTGGAGGAGGAAAAGACCTAATAGATGGCAGTAAATTTGTTGATTATACTGCAATGGAAGACGGAGATGCTTTTGTGTATGATTTTCTCAATGGCAGCATCCAGCATAGAAAAAGGAGTATTGAAGAATGGAAGAGATGGAGTATTTTAGGAGCGGAGGTTGCCAAACAGCATCCTGATTACCCTCTGCCATTAATAGCAGAAATAGAAACATATAGAGGATGTGTAAGATGGTTTACCGGTGGATGTTCCTTTTGTGTTGAACCCCTTTTTGGGGAACCTATTATGAGAGATGAAAAGGATATTATAAATGAGGTTAAAGAATTAAGAAAAAATGGCGTGGTTAATTTTAGATTGGGAGCCCAATCCTGTTTCTTTTCCTATAAGGCAAAAGGACTAGGAAAAAGCGAGGTGCCGCAGCCCAATCCCGATGCCATTAAAAGATTGTTGGAGGGCATAGTGAAATTAAATCCTAAGGTGCTGCATATCGACAACGTAAATCCTGCAGTAGTAGCAGAATGGGAGGAAGAGAGCAGGAAAATATCTGAGTTGATAATAAAATATTGTACACCTGGAAATACAGCAGCATTTGGTATGGAAAGTGCAGATGAAAAGGTAATTAAAGAGAATAATCTTAATTCGACCCCTGAACAGGTAATGAATGCAGTCAGAATAATAAATGAGGTTGGTAAAGAAAGAGGAAAGAATGGTATGCCGTATTTTTTGCCTGGCATAAACATAATTTATGGATTAAAAGGAGAGTGTAAAGAAACCTATGCAAAAAATTACAGATTTTTGAAAAGAGTTTTGGAAAAAGGCTATTTATTGAGGAGAATAAATATAAGACAGGTGGCAAATTTGAAAGGTTGGAAGATGAAAATAAGCAAAGAATTGTTTAAGAAATTTAAGAGAAAGATCAATGAAGAAATAAATAAACCAATGCTCGAAAAATTATTACCAAAAGAAACTGTGCTAAAGGAAGTGTATCTAGAGATAAATATTGGGAATAAGACTTTTGGGAGGCAAATCGGTAGCTATCCTATACTTGTTTGTCTGCCATATAAAACAGAAGTAAATAAATTTACAGATGTCAAAGTCCTTGATCATTCTTATAGAAGTATTACTGCTCTGGAATATCCTATTGACGTAAATGCCGCAACATTTGATATGTTGAAAAATATTCCTTTTATTGGAGAAAAGAGAGCAGCGAAAATAATTAGAAATAGACCTTTTAATAAGAAGAAAGATTTGTTAAAATTGTTTGAGAAAGATGTGAGAGAAGAAATAGCAAAATGGACTACATGATATTTTTTAGGTGTATTATTCTCAGTTCTATTTCTTCTTTTCCTAACAGGTTCTTCAAACCTTCTATATGCCCCTCTCCTACAATAGCTATTACTTTGCCTTTTTCTTTTAGTATTTCCCCCAATCTTTTGGCCATATGCAAATTTCTTTTATCAATTACTACTTCTTTTATCTCTGGGAAATTCTCCTCCATTTTTTTCATAAAATAATCTACGTCTTCCTGAAATTTTTCTACTTCTTTTTCTATCTTTTCTTTTCTCATGAATAAAGAAAGGAAAATAGAAAACAAGATGGATATTTTCTTTCTTAACGAAAGATTTTGCCATAATTGTTTTATTATTTCTTCAGCATTTATATCGATATAAAATACAGGTATTCCCAGCTCTTTTGCCTTATTTATAGCTGCCAGCATTTCGCTGCCAGCAGCATTTCCAAATTTTTTGGCGATATTATCCTGTAATTTTGCAAGCAGAGAATATAAAAAATTAGGATATTTTCTTCTTTTCTCGCTAGATTGTAGAGCGAGCGCTCTTCCAACATCAAGTTCTAAAGCAATACCATCTGGCATCTCCTTCTCTATAATCTCTTCTATTTTGTTCCCAATATCGAAGACATGCCCAACTCCAACCAAAATCAACTCAGCAGCCATTCTGCAAGTTCTTTTACTCCTTTTCCACTTCTGGCATCTGTTAAAAACACTTTTTTTGGCGCTATTTTTTTAATGTCCTCCAATACCTTATCAATATTAACATCCATATAAGGCAATAAATCTATTTTATTTATCACAATGAAATCAGATATCTGGAAAATGAGCGGGTGTTTTCTCACCATATCGTCTCCCTCAGTAACAGAAATTACAACCCCTCTTTTGTGAGTGCCCAATTCAAAATCTGCGGGGCAGACGAGATTGCCAATATTTTCAATAAATAAGATATCTATATTGTCTAAATCCATTTCCTCAATTGCATGCTCAATTAAGTGAGCGTCTAAATGGCACTCTTTGCCCGTATTTATATTAACTACTGGTACTCCATATTTTTTTATCCTTTTATAATCATCATCACCAGTTACATCCCCAACTATCACCCCGATTTTTTTATCTTTTAAAATTTCTATAAGTTTCTCAATAATTAATGTTTTCCCAGAGCCAATTGAGCCCATGAAATCAACGGCCGTTATTCCTCTTTCATCAAGCAATCTCTTTATCTCTGCAGCAATTTTTCTATTTGCTTCATATATATCTTTTCCCATCTCCAAATCAATCTTATGCATGTCTGATTAAACAGATCGATAATTAAAATCTTTTCATGAAATCTTATCCTCTTTCTTCATTCTTATAGCATCTATTAAACCATGAGCATAATTTATACAACCAAATGATGTGAAATAATCCCCTTTAGAAAAATAGTATTTTGCATCTTCATAATACCTTTTTGCCATTTCCAATATTTCTTTATCTCCCACTTCCTTACAATTTTTCTCAAATAGTTCAATATCTTTTTTTATTCTTTCTTCAATATTCATATTACTCTTACCTCCCCACCAGCTTTTCTGCACCTCCCTATTATTTTTTCTTTCAACCTCTCACTACACTTTATTTTTATCTTCAAGCAACCATCTAAATTCCACTCCAGAATGTTTGTATTCTCCTCTATCCATTCAATTATCTCTTTATTATTATTCATAGGAAGTTTAATTTCAAGTTTTGAAGGGGGTGGCAAAATATTATAGATTTCTTGCAAAAGTAGATCAATATTTTCTCCAGTTTTTGCGGATATTGGAATACACTTGTGGCCTAGCAATTTTTCCATCTCTTTCTTTTTTCTCTCTATTTCTTCTTTTTTCAACAAATCTATTTTATTTAATGCAATCACTATGTTCGGCCTCTCTTTCAGTCCATAAATTTCCTTCAATGAAGTGAAAGCCTTTTCTTTCATCTCATCTAATTCTTCACTTGCATCCATTAGAAGCACTACTACATCAGCTAAATAAATCTCCTCCAACGTCGAATGAAAAGCATCTATCATCCAATGTGGTAAATCTTTGATAAATCCCACTGTATCTGTAAAAAGCAAAGGAACATCTCCTTTAACCTTTAATTTACTCGTTTTTGTCGAAAGTGTAGAAAAAACTCTTTCTTCAACAACTACTTTTTCTCCTGTGAGATAATTAAGTAAAGAACTTTTTCCAGCGTTGGTATATCCTGCTATGGAAACTAAATAAAAACCCCACCCCTTCCTTTTACCTCTCCTTATCTCTCTTTCCTTCTCAATTTTTTTCAGTTCTTCTCTTATTCTTCTCATTTGTTTTTTTATCATTTCATAATAATCTGCTACTACATACTCTCCTCCTCCTAAAAATCCAGGGCGCTCCCCTTCTTTTACGCGATGGAAAAGTTCTCTCACAAACGGTTTTTCATATCTGAGTTTTGCCAACTTAACCTGTAATTGCGCCTCCTTCCTTTTTGCTCTATCAGCGAATATTTCGAGTATTATTCTTATTCTGTCATAAACAGGTATATTCAGATATTTTTCCAGATTGAACCATTGTGAAGGACGGAGAGCATCATTTACAAATACAGCTTCTATGTTGTTTTTTTCAACATATTCTTTAATTTCTTCGATTTTTCCTTTTCCTAGGTAGTATGGTGTAGGCTTTTCTCTAATCTGTATAAATTCTTTTTTTACTCCATGTCCCAGAGATTTTACCAGCTCTCTAAGCTCTTTTGTATCTTTTTTTATCGAAAGAATTATTCCATCCACATTTTTAATATCCTGCTCCCATATAAACTTTCCAGTGGAAATAAAGGGGGGTGGGTCATGCAAATTGGATAACAGAAGGTATTAAATTCCTTAAGTTCACAACAACAGCCTTTGCAGGATCTGGCATAAAATTCATCATTTTCTGATAATCTGTCTGAGATTGCCAAGCTGAGGCATTAATGAGTAAAACATTTCTGTATTGCTCAATAGCTGTTACATGAACATGACCTGTTACAAAAATATCAGGGACAACATCAATTACCATATAATCTTCCTTTTCAGGGGCTAATGAGGAAATGCCACCATATATTGGTGCCATATGTCGGCGCTTCAGCATTTCTTTCATTATCTTTGTTGGCTGGTTTTGATTCATATTCGGCAAACAAGTTGCGAAATCCTGTATGGACTGGCCATGATATGCAAGTGTGAGCACTCCTTCTATTTCCATGTAGCAAGGGTTCCCAATAAATGTTATGTTGAGATGAGAAAATAAATCTTTTATCTCTTTCTCGAAAGCAGGTTGGGGCAACGCAGGACGAACAGCATCGTGATTTCCAGGCTGCATTAATATTTTTATCTCTGAAGGAATCTCAGATAATTTTTCTGCCAAAAGTTCGTACTGCTCATATAAATCTTCAACCATTAAATCCTTCTCCTGCCCAGGATATATCCCTACTCCTTCTATATTATCTCCAGAAATTACAATATATTTCACTTTTTCAGCCACACTTTTTTGTCTCTCATTCCCTTTCTTGCCCTTTATCCATTCTAAGAAAGCATCCCACTCTTTTTCCAGAAAACTTTTGCTGCCAACATGTAAATCTGACAGGAAGGCAACATAAATCTCTTCAGAAGAGAAATTCTTTCTTCTCTCTACCGGAATCTCTGGCCTCACTATACTTCTTGCAATAAACATTTCTCCTTTTCTCTTGCCCACAATGCCCAATACTTCGTCATGCACTATCAGTGAATCGACATTTTTTGGCACATACACTCTAATTGATTCCTCTTCATCCTCTATTTCAACAAACAAACCATTTGAGGTGCTAACAACATCTTTCACAATTCCAATGGTTGCTATCTCTTCGCTACTTCTCAAAGCTTTCTTAATTGGCACTGCATTTTTCATTTCCTGCCTTTTCCTTAAAAAGCCACTCAATTTTTCAAATCTGTTACGAAATAATTTCACAAAGTCTTCAAGTGTGCCCTCACATGTACTATTCCCTGTGACATCTCTTAAAATTTTAAGTCTTTCTTTCCTTATTTTTTCTGCTTCTATTCGCACCTCCTCTCTTCCCTCTTCCTCCTTCCTTTCCTCCTTCCTCTCAAAAAAACTCCGTACCATATCAATAGACAGTATGAAGGGCTTCTCTCCTAATTCTTTCAAAATATTTTTACACTCTTCAACACCATTCCCTCTACTCACTAAATACTCAACAGCTTCTGGTTGTATGAGCATCCCTTCCTTCTGAAAGAAATTGACTATCTCTTTCCTCACATCCATTTTTAGCCAGCGCAGACACGCCCCAAGTGGGCACACACCACCACCAACGATTTACTCCAGCACCCTCCTTAGTTCCGCACCCCTCTGAGCACTGGTAGTTCCTGGCTGGGCCGCTCCCTTCCGGGCCTAACCCCTTGGCCAGGACAAAGGCAGGCAGACTGGTCCTCCGGCCAGCCGGTCTGCCACCTCCAGTCCCAGAGGACGAAACTTCATCGTTGGATGCCGGATCGCTGGCAGCGGCATGCGCCGCCTTGGAAGCTTCGGCTCCGGCTAAGGCGATTTCCGGTTACAGGGGACGCCTAACCCCCCAGCCTAGTCTGCGCTTTTGGCCAGAAACAAAAATTGGCTTGGCTTAATAAAGTTATGGCTTTTTGAGCAGCAGGAATTGACAGCGGAAAAAGCGATAGAAAATCCATGCTAAAGATGCCACTTGAAAAGCAACATCTCTGGCGAGATGCCATAATGCTTTGCCATATTCATTTATATGCGAGGCACCAAAAGCTCTATAATAGCCAGCCCAGAAAGCATCTTTTGCCATATATACTGTTGCTATTGCAAATATTGCAATTACTATTACATCTACGTAAAAAAGCCATCTCTGCCAAGTTTTTTCCATGCAGAAAAATTGAAAAGGGATATAAAAGCTTATATGTTTTGTTTTTCAGTGAGCATATTTTTAAAAAGAAAAATAGATGAATTGATGTTGAGGATATATATGGCAGCAAATTCGTTCTATAGTTTTTAACAGATTAAAAGAAATTTGGAATTGTGTATTTTTATTCTTGTTTAACTAATGTTTAAAAACAATTTCTCATTTATTCCAAAATGATAGTTACTGCTGCCATTATAGTCGAACACGAAAAAATTTTAATTGCAAAGAGGAAAGGAGACAAATGGGAATTCCCAGGAGGGTGTGTGGAGGTAGGGGAAAGTTTGGAGGGCTGTTTGAAAAGAGAGTTGAAGGAGGAGCTGGATATAGATGTAAAATTCATCAAACCCTTTGTATGTGTAAAGCACGAATACAATTTCGGAAATATTGAATTGCATGTTTTCATTGTGAAATGTAGTGGGAAATTAAAAACAAAAGAACATGAAGAAATAAAATGGGTTGGGATAGGTGAAATAGATCGATACGAGTTCATGGACGCAGATAAAAAAGTGGTGGAAGAACTGAAGAAAAGATGGAATGAAATAAAGAAATGAAATTTGCAACCTCTTTCTTTTCCTTAAATCTTTTTAGAAATTTATATTAAGGCGAAACTATTTCAAAAATTCTGTGATAAGAATCGGGCCGGCCGGCATACCTTTATCGTGTAAGGAAAGAACAAACATAGATGGAATAATTTATACAAGATGCCTTGGTTTATCGGCTATGGAAATAAGATTCGCTCGTGGGTTTATTAGTGAAGAAGAAGCGAAAGAAATTAAAAAAGTTGCAAAAAAATGCGATATCGCATTATATGTTCATGCCCCTTATTATATAAATCTGGCAGGGGATAAAAGAAATGTTAAGATGAGCAGAGAGAAGATAGAAAAGACGATGAAGCTGGGTCAACTCATGGGGGCCAAAATTGCAACAACACATCTGGGCTTTTATGGCGATTTATCTAAAAAAGAGACTATGCATAGGATAGTGAAAAATCTTCGCCAGATAAGAGATAAAATGAAGAAAAAAGGCATTGAAATTCCTATTGGCTTAGAAACAATGGGTAAAAAAGAAGTTTTTGGAAGTCTTGAAGAGATTGTTGAAGTTTGCAAACGTGTTAGAGGAACTGTACCTGTGCTGGATATAGGCCATATCCATGCAAGATGCATAGGTTGTCTCAAAGAAAAAGAAGATTTCCAGAAAGTTTTTGATATAGTTGAAGAGCTGAATCTTAATCACTATCTCATCCATTTAACCGGAGTAAAATACGATAGTAATGGCGAGTTATATCATGTACCAATTAAAAAAGGAGATTTGCCTGTAATAAAACTTATGGAATGTATACTTGAAAATGATTATGATGTCACCATTATATCTGAATCTCCGGTCGTGGAACATGATGCTGTTTATACCCAAATCTTGTTAGATAGGGCCATGGAAATGATGAAATGAAGTTTAATGATGCTTTACAGCATATCCGGGAGCAGATTCAAAAAATGCTCGAGGAGATTGGAGAAGATAAAATCGAGAAAGCCATGGAATATTTTTTTGAAGCAAACAATATCTTTGTATATGGTGCAGGCAGGAGCGGTTTAGTAGGAAAAGCATTTGCCATTCGCCTTGTCCATCTCGGCTTTCCAACATTTGTCATTGGAGAAACAATAACAAAGCCCGTTAAGAAAGGTGATTTGGTTGTTTTAATATCTGGCTCTGGAGAAACAATTCCGGTTACCATGACTGCAGAAATTGCTCGTCGTCTTGGAGCAAAGATAATCTCCATAACTGCCAACCCTGATTCGCATATCGCCAGATTTGCTGATTTGCTTATTGTGTTGAGGCCAAAAAAGAAAATAGCTGAATTAGCCCCGCTGGGCACACTATTCGAGGCAGCCGCTTGGTTATTCCTTGATGCAATAATTGCTGAGTTAATGGCCAGAAAGGGCGAAAACGAAGAAAGCATGAAAAGAAGGCATGCAACACTAGAGTAATTATTTAAAAATGAAAAGACATGTTTGGCAACCTATTCCATATGTCCGCACAATTTTTGTTTCCATGTCTTTCCTATAAAAATTATTACAATACATATTTATACCACTATATAATGCAAAAGCATGCAACACTCACCAAAATATGATTATCAAAAGCTACTTACCAGAGCATTGGATGCTTTGCCAAAAGATATAGTAGTCAAGGATAGATTTCAGATGCCCAAAGGAATTATTTTTTATGAAGGAAATACAACAATTCTGAAAAATATTGCTGAAATCGCTGATATTGTAAACAGAGATGTGGAACATCTTTTCAAATATTTACTGAAGGAATTAGGAACTGCCGGTGAAATAGATGGCGAAAGAGCAGTTTTTCAGGGTAAGATACCAGAGAACAGGGTGCAGGAGAGAATAGAAAGATATGTCAATAGATTTGTTTTGTGCAGAGAATGTGGCAGGCCAGATACGAAACTGATAAAGAAAAATAGAACGCTGATGCTTAAGTGTGAGGCATGCGGTGCGATTCATCCAGTTACTGGAAAAATAAGGAAAGGATAATCATCTGTACCATGTCCATAAATTATGGGCGAAAAAGTTCCATATAAAAGCAGCTGCTATACCGGCGATATTGGCTTTTAAAGGATGTATAAGAAAAACTTTTGTTAGGAAAGCAAGAATAAATAAATTCAGGAGCAATCCTATCAGACTTGCAAAATTGAATTTTGCCATTCTTTTCAGAAATTCTCTTACTCCTCTTTTTCCTCTATCTCTAAATGTCCAGATTTCGTTGAGTGTGAAAGAAGATAGTATAGATGTTTCTATACTCATTAGACTGGCAAGTAATAGATAGATTCCATGAGATATCAAAAACCATAGCAAAAATTCATTTATCAATACACTGAAAGCCCCTACTATACCAAATTTTACAAATCTTTTTATTTCTCCTTCATCCCATGCCATTCTGAGTAAATGCTTTGAATATGTGGAATATCTTTCATTAAATGTATCATCTCCTTTCAAAAACACTGGCACTTCTTCCAGTCTTTCATATTTTCCTTTAGCCAGAATCTCCAGCAAAATTTTATTGCCTATAGGATGCAATTTCGCATTTTTTATAACCTCTCTTTTCACCAAAAAAATTTCTGATAACGGATCTTCAACTATCCTGCTTTTTGGGAAGAGAAGATTAACAAACATTCTACCTGCTACTGATTTTTTATTCCTTTTACCTATGACAATATCTGCTCCGTCCTCTGCCTTTTTTATCATTTCTTTAATGCATTTTTTCGCGTTTTGTATGCTATCATTCAGCAGCACAATATATTCTCCCTTGCTTTCTTCAATACATTTCAGTATGGAAGTTGCTAGATTACTCTCTATGATAAATTTCACTCCCCTTTCTTTCAAATTTTTATTGGGAGATCCAGCAACCAGAATTTCACAGTTCTCTCTATCCAGTGAATCTATAACTCTTGCCAGTCTTCTTCCATATGGGAATATAATCGAAATCATGCTTTCCTTACCCTTAATGTCAATCCCTTTTGTTCCACCACTACAATTTCTTCTCCTTCTTTTATCTCTTCATTTGCCTCTGCCCGCCATATGCTGCCTTTTACCTTAACCTGGCCCGGCTTTTCAGGGCTTATATCTGTGATTGCTTTTCCTTTTAATCCTACCATATCTTCCTCACCTATTTTTGGTCTTCTCTTCTTTGCTTTTATTGCTTTTGCAAGAGCATAGGAAAAGAAAGCAGTTAAAAATATTGCTACAACTAGGCTTGCTATCCTGAATGAGGTGTACCAGCTTAAAGGCATTTCATGCATGGCTTTTTCAGCCGGGATAAGCATTATCCCAAATATAAAAGTAATGATGGCTGCTGCAGTCCAGAAGCCAAACGTTGGAGTTAAAGCTTCCACTATAAAAAACAGGAAGGCTAGCAAAATAAGCAGAATCCCTGCCACATTAATTCCTATAAAAGAAAGCCCATACAATGCCAAAATTATGAAAATAGCGCCTATCGTTTCAGGCAAATGAAAGCCAGGCGTTAAAAAACCAAAGATTAAGCCAAAGATGCCAATTGTTAGAAGAAGAGAAGCTATCTGAGGATCAGAAATATAATTTATGAATTTGTCTCTAATACTCCATTTTATTATTTCTATGCTGGCATTTGAGACATTTATTTTATAAATCTCTCCTTTCACTTTAACTTCCATTCCATCCAGCTTATCAAGCAAGTCCTTCAAATCTGATGCAACAATCTCTATCACTCCTGCATCCAAAGCCTCTCTTTCATTTAGAGCAACATTTTCAGTAACAAATTTTTCTGCCATACTCTCATTTCTTCCATGAGTTAAAGCCAGAGTTTCAATCAAAGCAGCATATGCATTGATTTCCTTTTCATCAGCTTTCTCTGGCAAACCAGTGGCAGGATTTACTATGCGAGGCTGGCAAGCTCCAATTACCGTAGAATTTGCCATAGCTGCCACATGAGAAGCCATTAAAATGAAGGTGCCGGCAGAAAAAGCTTTAGCGCCAGAAGGAGCAACATATATGACAACCGGCAAATCAGTGTTTTCTATCATTTTAATGATTTTTTCCATGGAGCCAGCCATCCCGCCATTTGTATCCAGTTTTATGATCAGTATCTCTCCATCTTTGGCTTCGCTGAGAGCTTTCTCAAATTGATTGACTGTCCCCTGAGCAATCATTCCTTCTACTTCTGCAACATATATTTTTTTGGCAGATACCAGCGATGAAATGAATAGTAAGGTAATAAATGTCATAATCAGCAACTTTTTCATCGAGATATGAACTAAAAGAAATTATAAAGTTATTCTTTTTTATTATTCCACTCTCATTATCCTCTTTTCTTTATATCCTGTAATCACTTCTATATAGCCATGCAGCATTTTATTTACTTTCTCATCTCCAGTATCCACCTTCAAACTCTTTAAGTTATTCAATTTGTCCTTTGTTGCAACAACAATGATATTTTCCTTACCAACCTTTTCTATTATCTCACTGCTTATTGGTTGATTCCCTCTTCCAAAAATAAAACCTGTGCCGCCCAAAGGACTCACTATAATTTTTGCTTTGTTATCTAAGAATTTTTTAATGTCTTTTTCCCCCGCATCTTTACAGAGCAATTTGTTCCCTTTAACAACATCTATCCCCAAAAAACTTCCATCTATATCTAAAGCCTTTTTAATTTCCCATGTTGTACTTCCACCCCCTATGATGTATACTGTTTCTCTGTCCATTTCCTCAATAAACCACTCGGCAATCTCTTTCTTTCCTCCTCCACTCAGAACATCCTTACCTGCCTGAATCTTAGCGTGAATTGGCGTGAGCGCATATCCTTTAAGCTTGACTTTAAATTCCCCTCTTCTAAAAGCTTCTTCATCAATATCCATTACCTCTCTCTCCTCAATATCCAACGTTTCGAGGGAATCAACAATCTCTGCAGCGTCTCTAGGTGTAAAAGCAAATACAGCAGAATACATTTTCACTCCAGCAGGCACCCCAAGAATTGGTATTTTGCTATCTATGGCATCGAGTAAATCGCAGGCGGTGCCATCGCCACCAACAAAAACTATTATATCTGCCACTTCAGCCATCTTTATTGCAGCTTTTTTGGTATCTTCCGCAGTGGTCTCCTCTGGAGCATCATATATTATCTCTGCTTTTTTATCCAATTTTTTAAAAATATCCTCTCCCATTTTGCCCGAGCAAATAAAAAATTCTCTTTCAATTCTCAAAGTTCGCAAAAATTCTTCAGCTCTTTTTGGGGCTACTGGCTTGGCCCCTCTTCTAATTGCTTCTTTCACTATTCCATCAGTCCCCTTAAGTCCTACTTTACCTCCCATTCCTGCAATGGGATTCAAAATAAATGCTACCTTCATCATTTAATGGCTTCGATTCTCTCCTGTATGATCTTCTGTGCTTTAAATAAAGCCTGTCTTAGACTCTCAAATTTTTCTCTTGCAGATGGCGGTAAATCTTCTGTCTCTTCCTCAATCTGCTCGAGATATGCGCGACATGCCACTATTGTGTTGAGTAAATCATATGATACTTCTTTCAAGGGCTTTACTTCAATATCTCCTGCTCTCTCCTTTATGAGCTGTGTCTCTGGCTCTTTTTTGCTGTTACTCACTCTTTCATATAACTCTAGATAAAGTTGCAGAGCTTTTACAAGTTCATTTCCCAAAACAGTGTGTTTTTTCCCGTATTTTTCTTCCACAAACTCTTTAAATCTGCGCCAAATCTCTTCTTGCTTTGAATCCACTCTTACTCCAATCGGTTTACTCATAATATCATTTTGCTAACAATTTGTTGATAATCGCTCTTTTACATATAAATTTTTTGGTTTTTGGTTTTTAGAGATTATCAACTAAATGGGAAAATAAAACGGTGTTGTAACAGATTTATTAACAGTAGAAAAATATGCACAAGTAACATTTCATTCCAAAAAATAAACGATCTCAGTTTTATCTAGGTTTATCTGTCTAAACCTTTGAATAGGTAAAGCATTTATATTCATGCTATATCTTTTCTCATGTGTCTTGCTGTCCCAGGAAAAGTCATTGAGAGAAGAGGTAATAAAGCCATCATTGACTATGGTGGTGTGAGAAGAGAAGCAGATATATCATTAGTTGATGTAAAGGAAGGAGATTATGTCATCGTCCATGCAGGTTTTGCCATTCAGGTACTCAGCAAAGAAGATGCTGAAGAAACTCTAAAGATCTTTGAGGAGATGTTGAAGAATGCATGAGTTTGCAACTATGCAACAGATTATTTATGCAATATTGGAAGAAGCAAAAAAATGCAATGCAAAAGAAGTGAGTAAAGTTTTTTTAGAAATAGGAGAACTAACTTTTCTGGGAGAAGAACAATTGAAATTTGCCTTTGACATTTTGAAGGAAGAAACTATATTGGAGAATGCAGAACTTATTATAGAGAAAGTAAAGGCAAAAATAAAATGTGAATGTGGTTATGAGGGGGGTATAGAATATGGACTTAAAGAAGAATTTCACATTGCATTCCCTATTTTAAAATGTCCTGTTTGTGGAGGGGATGTTGAAATAATAAATGGAAGAGAATGTTTAATAAAAAAAGTTGAGATGGAGATTGAAGATGTTACAGTTGAGAGATAAGAAAATTGCAGATGAAATTTTAGCCAGAATAAAAAAACTCAATTTACAATTAAAAATAATGCATGTATGTGGTACCCATCAGGATACAATTGTAAGGTATGGCTTGGACAGCCTGCTGAAAAATTGTGGCATAGAAGTTATACAAGGTCCAGGTTGTCCAGTTTGCGTTACTACAACACTTGAAATTCAGAAGGCAATTACTCTTGCAAAAAATGGCGTTACAGTGGCAACCTTTGGAGATATGATAAAAGTGCCTGCTGCTGGCACAAGCCTGCAAAAAGCAAGGGCGGAAGGAGGGGATGTGAGGGTAGTATATAGCATAGATGATGCTGTTAAGATGGCAGAAAAAGGAGAGGTGGTTTTTATTGGCGTTGGCTTTGAAACGACGGCCCCATCAACAGCTGTAACCCTTCTCAATGAACCAGAAAATTTTTATGTGCTGAGCTGCCATCGTTACATACCTCCTGCCTTAGATGCTTTGCTTGGAATGGGCGAGATAAAATTGGATGGGATTATTTGCCCTGGACATGTTTCAACTATAATTGGGATGGAGCCATATAAACCTCTTTCCTCCAGATACAAAATACCTCAGGTAATAGCAGGATTTGAACCGCTTGATATATTAATGGCAGTTTATATGATTGCAAGACAAATTGATGAAGGTAGGCACGAGGTTGAAAATGAATATGTCAGGGTTGTAAGATCGGAAGGAAATAAAAAAGCACAAGAAGCTTTAAAAGAAGTTTTTAATCCTGCTGATGCAGAATGGAGAGGATTTCCGGTCATTAAAAAATCCAAAATGGCTTTGAAGAAAGAATTTGAAGAATATGATGCAGAAAAAAGATATGAAAATTTACTCGAAAATATAGAAATGGCTGAGGAAGCAAAAGGTTGTAGATGTGGTGAAGTGTTGCGAGGCTTGATATACCCTCAGCAATGTCCATTATTTGGCAAGATTTGCAATCCCTCCAACCCTGTTGGACCCTGTATGGTAAGTATAGAAGGAGCATGTAATATAGAATATAGATATAAAGAATGATTGAAATTAAAAAAGGAACATTAGAGGAAAGAATAATCAAAACGTTAGAGGAAGAATATCCCATAACTTTAAAAGAATTGAGTAAAAAGTTGGGCATATCAGAAAATATACTCAAGGCAAAATTGCTGAAGATGCAAACAAAAAATATTTTAGTACTTGAACCCTTACCAGATAAAATTTATGTTCGTCTTATCCGATTTGATTTTATGTTTGTTGGAAAGAGATCTCAATATAAGTTTATAAAAAAGAAAAAAATGAAAGGCGATAAAGAAGAGAAAGAGGATGATAATAGCATAATGTATGGGTGATTTATGCAGCCCTTAACAAATCCATTGGCTCTATTATGCCGAGATAATTTCTATTTTTACAGACAATGACAAATCCTTGCTCCTCCATTATTTCAATTATTTTTTTAGCATCATCTTTCGGGTTACATGTTCTCACTCCAGATTCCATATAACCCTTTACGGGGGCTGCTAGCAAAGAAGTTTTTTCCTGATGATAATCTGTTATCTTCTCATGGGTTGTAATCACTTTTAAAATATTTTTTACACTGATAACACCACAAAACTTTTTATTTGATACAACTGGCAGTATTTTTTCATTCTGTTTTTTCATTAAGTTGATTGTCTCTCCAATTTCGAAATCTTCTTCTATGGCATCTATCTCTCTCATCAATGATTCTGCATTGCCTTTCAATCCGATTTCCTTTGCAATATCAAGGGCAGTAACATAACCAAGCAATTCTTTCTCCTTGGTGACTATTATTTTATCAACGCCGCTCTTAATCATTTTATTCTTTGCTTTCGCTATTGAATATGTTGCATCAAGTTTTGGCACACCGACAACAAAATCCTTGATTTTTTCCTTGCCCGATAACTTGCTTTTTATTAATTTCCTTTCATCTATTATTCCCCATGGCCTTTTTCCATCCATTATTATTGGAAAATCCGTTTCTCCATACAGATAGCCAAATATCTTGCTAATTTCTTCATTTTTATCAATTTCTCTAAAATTTCTTCTCACAATATTTTCCAACATTAGGCATAATAACAAATTTTTATACTAAAGCTTTTTCTATTATGGAAGAAATAATTAAAAAACTTGAAGAATTTGTTGAAAAAAGAAACTGGAGGCAATTTCATTCTCCAAAAAATCTTGCCGTTTCAATAGCAATAGAAGCTGCCGAGTTATTGGAACATTTTCAGTGGCATGATTATGGATTTGAGGAAGTCATAGCAAATGAAAAGAAAAAGAAAGAAATTGAGGAAGAAATAGCAGATATTATGATATACTGCCTCCTGTTCCTTAACTATATGGGGGCAGATATTAACGAAGTTTTAATGAAAAAAATAAAGAAAAATGAAGAAAAGTATGAAATATGACTAGAATTTAAAGATGTGGTAATCTTGAAAAAAAGCAAAATATTTATAAAAAAGAAGGGAATTCTTAAGTTGTCCTAAAATGGAGCGAATAAAAAAGAAAAGGTTAAAAAAGGGTAAGCATTTTAGATGGCAAATTTAAGGGGGAATAAAATGTATGGGAAAAAATTAGTTAAAAGGGTAGGGTGTTTAGTAATTGCAGCCGTAATAGTAGCGAGCGCTTTCGCTGTATTACCGGGGAACTATAAGAATGTAGAGGCTTTGACAATTACAACCACTGTAGTGGTATCAGAAATAATGTATGATCCAAATGCAACGTACAATGAATGGATAGAATTGTTTAATCCAACAGATACGGTCATTAATCTAACAGGGTGGGTCATAAAAGATAAAGCAAATAATACTTTTGGCGACCTCACAAATGTTGAAATTCCTGCTTATGGCTACTATGTGGTGGAAGATTCTAATGTATTAAATAATGATGGAGATGAAATACATATTTATGATGATACCGGCGCAGAAATAATCAATATCTCCTTCAGTGATGGTGCCGCAACCAATCATTCCTTAGAACTGGGCGAAGACGATGTATGGTATGAAGGTCCAGAAGGCGGTACACCCGGCATGCCGAACAGCGTTATGAATGCCCCGGTGACAACTCATAAGCTAGAAGGAGAGGAAACTGCTTGGGGCTGGTATGTAACAAATGTAACAGTAACATTAAATGCAACAGATGAAACAGATGTAAAAGAAACAAAATACAGCATCGATGGAGGTGCTTGGATAACTTATACAGGGCCTTTTGTAATTGAAGAGCCAGGCACCCATATTGTTGAATATTATTCTGTTGATATTTGGGGTGTTGAAGAAGCACATCATAATTTCACTGTTAAGATTGCAAATCTTTCATCTGCCCTAGAAGTTACGCCGACTTCTGCAGATTGGAACACAACACATACCATAATAGTGGAAAACGCTGTGGGCAATGTAGCTTTATATGCTCCTCGCGAAGACACACCTCGCAAGACAGGTACAGGCGCTTATATCCAGTGGTCATATTTCACGTTTGATGTGAGCGGCAAATGGTGGGTTGCTGATTTTGTTGACAGCGAATGTAATGCTGTAGCAATAGATGTAAGCCCAATTGCACTCGATGTAAATGCAACCCCTGATGAAGTAGACTATGTGAAGTTTGGACAGCCAGGCAGCTATATAAACATAGAAGGAACAGTTATGATGAATGGAGAGGCAGCAACACAAGCAACAGTTAGACTTACATATCCAGATGGAAGCTTTGACACCACAGGTGTGGCGGCGGATGGAAGTTACAGTTTCTTGGATATAAATATTGGGCAGAAAGGAGCTGGAGAATATAATGTTTCAGCATATATTGGTGATGCAGAATATCCAAATGCATTTGGATACGATGTTGTTGTGGTTAACCCTGTTGCGCCAAACATAACTTTGATAAGTAATAATGCAGTTGGTGGCTTTGATATTGGTACAGTTGTTTTTGAAGTAACATATCCAGAAGATGGATTGGCATTGCTTGCCAGCGATTATAACATCTCCATATACAAAGATGGTGAACTTTATGCCTGGTATACAAAGACAGGAGCAACAATTGAAACAGGAGGTCCAATTAATTTTGATATAGTTGGCAAACTCCTCAATCTCACATCAGGTATGTGGGAAGCTGGCGATTATGTCATAAACATAAGCGTTGATGTTACAGAAGATGGAAACTGGGAATATATAGGAGAAGCAGACTATACAATTCAGGCAGCTCCTCCAGTAAATCTCAAGCTTTTGAGTTCATCAGAAATTAATGTAATGGATGCAGAGAACAACAGCCAAGTAATACAAATCCAGATATTCGGCGAGAATATGACAACATATGGAACCCCAGAAGCTTTGGGAGTAGGAGCAGATAATGAGAATATCACAGATCGCATAAGTGTAGAAGGAGATATATTGTATGCGCCACCAAAAACAGCATATGAGTACTGGAAAGATGGAATATGGAATATAACAGTATTCCCAACAAAAGGAAATGGAAAGATTTATGTTAACGTAACATGGCCAGATAAGGGAGAAGCTGGAGAGACCATCAGTGTTATAAAAGGAGGATACATTACAGCTGAACCAGATACAATTATTGTGGATACACCAACAAACATAACAGTTACAGTTAAGGACAATTATGGAAACATAGTTCCAAATGCTCAGGTTATGATGTATTATGAAGATGAAAATGTGCCATACAAGCTTGCAGAGGCGGTAGAGAATGGAAGCATAACTGGAGATGGCTCAAGTGGTAAGGGATTAAATGGTGTATATGAATTCACAATTTCATCCAAATATGCAGCTCGAAATATCATTGTTGTTGCAACCTTCCAGACACCAGGTGGAGAAACCTTCTATGCATATGCAAAAATACGCTCGCAGCCAGCTCATGATTTAGATGTGGCTTTGGCACCAGCAAATGTTTTGGCTGGCGAAATGACAGAGTTTGCAGTGAATATAACAAGAAATGGCGCACCATATGCAGATACATTTGAATTTTACATACTAAATGAAACAGAATTGCAGATGCTGCATGATGGCGAATTGGAGCTAACAGATGGAGTGGCATATACTGGAAGTGATGGAAACTATACCTTTGAGAGATACTTTACAGAGACAGGTACATATTATCTGTATGTGAGGACAACAGATAAGAAGCACGATAATATGAACAATGAGCCGAGCTTTACCGTATCAAAAGCAACAGTAACTGTGGACCCAAGCCTACTCGTTAAGAACGTGGATAAGAATGTAACCCTCGTGTTCAATGTTGAGTGGAATGGTCAGGATGTTGATGGCACACTACTCATTTATGGATTGCAGGAAGTAGCAAGCTTCGAAGCATATGTAGAAAATGGAACATATGAACTTGCAATAGAGAATGGAACAGGAACACTTGAAAATGTAACAGCTATTGCAACAGGTACATTAACATTTGAATTCAAGGCAGCAACAGAAGGAAGCGTTTATGCTGATGCAGATGGCAGTTTGGAGATAACAACACCAACCATAGAGATTGTTGAGCCAGCAGAAAAGGTAGCATTCTTGGCAGAGGAAAATCTGATAACAATAGTAGTCAAGCATCCATTGACTGGCAATGGTGTGGCTGGATTGAAGGTAGAGATAATCACACCAACAAGAGGAGAACCAGTTGAAGTAGGCAAAACAGACGAGAATGGAAAACTAATATTCGGAATTGTACCACTACAGACAGGAAAGATAAAGATACTGGTAGGCGGCGAAGAAGCGGGAGAGATAGACATATGGATTGGCCTGAAGATAGTCGTTGCATCAGAGATTGAGAAAGACAATGAAGTCACAATATTGATTACTACAAGAGGCGGAAAGCCTGTAGAAGGAGCAACTGTGAAGGTAAATGGTGCAACAATTGGTACAACAGATGCAAATGGAGAGATCAAATATAAACCAACAGAAGAAGGAACAATAACAATAACAGCAGAAAAGGATGGCTATTATGCAGCCACAAAGACAATCACTGTAAAGAAGGGAGCAGAAACACCTGGATTTGAATTTGTCGGCATTGCAGTAGCAATAGCCTTAATCGCATTGATATACAGAAAAAGAAGAAAGTAAACAAAACACCCCTCTTTCCTTTTCCAAAATATTTTAATACATCCTTTTTATTTTTTTTTAAAAATGATATTTGATGATGAAAAAAGAAGAAAAAAAGATGCAGAAGACTTTGAGAAGATAGTTAAAGAGATGGAAAAAATAATTGAGGAGGCGTTTAAAAGCGCCTTCAATATGCAGCCTTTTGTAAAAGGTTTTTCATTAAAAATAAATGAGAATGGAGAGCCAAGCTTTGAAGAACTCGGATTTGAAGATGAAAAAGGAGATATTTTTGAAGATGAAAATAAGATATACATAACCCTTGAATTGCCAAATGTTGATGAGAAGGAAATTAAAGTTAAGTTAAAGAATGGCGTACTTGAAATTATTGCAGGAGATGACATAAAGGAAATAAAGTTACCAACTAAGGTGAAAAAAAGAATAAAGAAAACTTTCCGTAATGGAATACTGGATATAGAACTCGAGAAACTATGAGATATATTCTTTGAGCATATCTTTTGCACCTTCCCTTTTTTCTTTTAAATCAGTCAGGAACTGCTCAATTAGCTGATAAGCCAGCTTTTTGCATTCTCCACATAGCAACTCCCCTTCTTTGCATCTGCTGTATATGTTTTGTAATTCTTTATCGTCTTCAAGAATGCCATATGTGAACAACTCATAAATGATACATTCTTCTGGCTTTCCCCCATGCTTGCGTTGCTCTTCTGCTGTCATTGCTCCTCCCGTTTTTGCTGCCCATATCTTTTTCTTTGCTTCTTGTGGCGAATCAGTTAAAAATAATGCATACTGTGGTCTGCTGCTCGACATTTTGTTGCCATCCAGGCCAGAAATGAAACGATGATAGGTGGATGAAGGAAGTATGAAGCCATAGCCGCCATGGCTACGCTCTATTTTTGCCAGTTCACAATCCAAGGAGAAAATATCATTTACTTTTGCGTAAATTGCCTTGTAATCATCCTTTCTTTCAATAACTTCTCCGTGCTTTTTTATGATCTCTTCCGCTTCGTCCAACAATTCTTTCACATTTTCATTGCCTTTGACAAACACCCCTATTTTTTCATCCTGCGGGATTATGCTATAGAGGCGATGAGCATCTGCCAGGTCACGGCAAAATCTTATGTGAGGATCTTGATCCACGCCAACTGGCACAAGCGTCGGGCATAAGCCAGAATATTTTTCCATTTGGACATGCAATATATCGCCTGTTTGCACAAAAGGAGCAAATACATGTGCCATATTTGTTGAGCCTTTGAAGCCATATATCGCATTTACTTCAGATAAATTCGCTTTTTTGGCAAGTAAATAAGCCAGATCTTTCACATCTTCATTTTTTGACTGAAAGTAAATGCGGCATGGTTCCAAGCCAAGAGCTATGTAATTTAAAATGTATTCTTCTATTGCTATCCTTTCTGCCTCTTTTAAAGAATAGCCTCTCGTGGCATATGCCTCTATGTCTGCAACAGCTATGTTGACATCTGCTCCTATACTCTGATAATATATTGCCTGGTCTATGACAATCTTATGTCCAAAATGCATTTTTCCTGATGGCATTAAACCTGTAAGTAAAGCCCATGGTTTGCCATTCTTTATTGCATCCTTTATTCTCTCAAAATCTCTGTGCCCAAATACTATTTTACGGCGAAAGAAAAAAGGAGGATGAGGCAAATCTTTCCATAATTCTTCCTCAAATTTTTTAATTCCAAAGTCCTCAAAGAGCTTTTCATATTCATATTTCTGTGAACCCCATGGATCTATAATCATAATTTTTGCATGCTTTCCCATTAATTAAGTTTATCGATTTACGAAACAATCTTTTGCAGCATAATTGCATATGTAAAATAGACTCAGTAAATCTTTCAAGCTGAGAATAACGGGGGGAAAGAATTTAGCGTCGACGCATTTCAATCTCCTCATATGAGCATCAATATACTCAAAGCCATCATCAGGGCAGTTGGAGAAAATGTTGGGATACGATGCATCTCCACCATCTTATTCAAATCAAGTTTTTCAAATGGTATGGCAAATAATGGAAGTATGGCTAGCGTTGATACAAGATGCCACAGCATAAAGGGTATGGCTAAAGTATAACAAAGCATTAAGCCATTCAAATCATGGCTGTACCATCCAAGCCAGCACCCAAAGTTTGTCCATAGGTCATATGCAACTACTGCTAGTATGCTGAAGCCGAAGAATTGCAACATACTTTTTCTTTTGCTTGCGTATCCAATGCTGCCCATTATGGCAAATCCACTCCAGGTGAACAGAAAAATCATGCTATTGCCTATTATTATATCCGTTACAGCCATTATTGAGAGAGGCAACAAAAATGAGAAATAGCTACCCAAATATCTTCCTGCTACCAATGAAATGGCTGCGATAACAAAAAACACATCCATCATAAAAATTGGCTGCTTTGCGCCTGCCAATGTTATATAAATATGGGGTGCAGACGGAAGAAAATTATACAGCCATAAGCGGGCTGCTATGCCTATGAATAATAATATTCCAGCAATCAATAATTTCTTTTTCATCAAGTGGTTTATACTCAAGCCCTTTAAATTTTTAACTAAATTCTTCAAGACGCCATTCAATCATATCACCTTCTCCTACAACTTTTTTATCTGCTCCTACCTCTCCCATTACTCCATTGACATAATAAATCCAGAATTTTCCATCTCCTCCTGCTCCTGCTATGCTATCAACGAAATAGCTGTCATACTGGCCATAATAAGTGTATTCAACATTAAATCCATTTTCATTAGCTGCTTTGAGGAGTGCATAAAATACTGTTGCATTTTTTTCATCTAGTGTTAGCCCAAATTGCCATTCTGTCTCGTTGCCGAAATTTATTATGAGAGTTACATTAACTGTTGCATTCTCTGTCAATTCTTCTTTTTTCTCATTTTCAATGACATAATATGCAAAGGCCGCCGAAACAGCCACCAGCCCAACCAGTATTGCAATCAATATCCTCTTCATCTTTTCACCATCAAATTTATTTTACAAAAGTAAAATAAAATTTACTATAAAAAAGTTTTTATCTTTTGGATTGCATAAATGGAATGTGAAAAAGAAAGAATTGGAAATCATGCTTCAAAAAATTGAAGTGCCTGAGAAAATCAAAGCAGAGCTAGAGCAATATATTACGCCTGCATCAATAGCTGCTGATATTTTATGGCTTGCATATTATAATGGAGACATAGAGAACAGGATTGTTATTGATTTAGGGTGCGGAACAGGCATTTTTTCAATAGGGGCGGCATTATTGAAGGCGAAAAAAGTCATTGGTGTGGATATAGATGAAAGGCTAGTAAAAATTGCAACAAAGGAGGCAAAAAAATTAGGAGCTATAGTAGATTTCCTTGTAATGGATGTTGAGGATTTCAATTTGCAAGGAGACACAGTTATTATGAATCCTCCATTTGGTGCGCAATATGCAAATAGAGGGGCAGATAAAAAATTTGTTAAAAAAGCAATGGAGATAAGCAATGTTTTTTATTCCCTCCATTTAAAAGATAGCGTAGAGTTCATAAAAAAATTGGTAGAAAAAAACGGATGGAAGATTGAAGGGCAGAAATTATACAGATTTCCAATAAAAGCCTCTTTACCATTTCATGAAAAAAGAGTAGCCCACTATGATGTTGTGATGATAAATGCAAGAAAAATTTAGCTACAGCACTTCCACGATTATGAATGCAATTAATGCGGTCATGGATATTGATATTAAATTGACATCGCTATTTGTTAATACTGTATCTTCTCCCGTTATCGCTCCTTTATATCTTCCCTGGAAAGTCGCCCCAAGCACTGAATCTATATGGCAGCCTATTAGGCCTAAAACAATGCACAAAATTGTTTCATTTAATGATAAGCCAAGTAAAAAATATCCTGCAATTGATATGAGAACAGCTCCTAAAAAAGCAACTCCCTCCCCCAGTAATGAGATGGCTCCGTTTGTGCCGGGCTCGACTTTCTTAAAATTAGTTATAAGATAGGCGTTGTTGGAGAGCACTCCGAGCTCAGAGGCTAAAGTATCTGACATAGCAACTGCAATGGCAGCAACGAATGGCACGGAAAAATCGTATGTTAATGAAAATACAGCCAGTATGGCAGGAATCAAGCCATTCGCCATTACATTTGTCGCTCTTCTTGCTGCTCTTTCATGCAATCTTTTTCTCTTAAAATTTCTTTTATAGCTTGTAGCCATTGAGCCAAAAATTAAAAAAATTAGAAGCAAAACAAACCATGATATTCCCTGAGTAAAGAGAATGGTTGCTCCTATTATCACTGCAAAAACAGTCCCTCCTGAATCAAGCACTTTGAATTTTAAAGCTAGGACGGCAAATGCAGCACATATTACTATTTTCATCAGTAACTCTATCATCCTTTTACTACACCCAAGGGCACCATTTTTGCTACTTTAAGCGATAATCCAGCTCCATGAGTTACATTGACAACTTGGCTGACATCCTTATATGCATCTGGACTCTCCTCCGCCATAACACTCCAGCTTGCAGGATGTGCATATATGCCGCGCTGCTCAAGCATCCTTGCAATTTCCCTCCCATTCCATCTTCTCTTTGCCTGATGTCTCGACATAACTCTTCCTGCTCCATGGCACGTTGAGCCAAATGCCTCCTCAGATTCATTAGTGCCGCGAAGCAAATAGCTTTCTGTTCCCATATCTCCAGGAATCAAAACTGGCTGACCCACTTGCTGATATTTCTTCGGTATTTCTTTTCTACCCGGTCCAAAAGAACGAGTGGCTCCTTTCCTGTGAACATACAAAAGCATTTTCTTGCCATCTACAACATGCTCTTCCACCTTTGCAATATTATGGCACACATCATATACAATGTGCATTCCAAGCTCTTCAGCATCTCTGCCAAGAACATTCTCAAAAGACTGCCTTACCCAGTGAACAATCATTTGCCTGTTAGCCCATGCAAAGTTTGCAGCACATGCCATGGCTTTGAAATAGCTTTCTCCTTCCTTGCTTTTTACAGGGGCGCATGCAAGCTGGCGATCTGGCAAACTTATATTATATTTCCTTACTGCCTGCTCCAGAACTCGTAGATAGTCTGAACATATTTGATGGCCGCAGCCTCTTGAGCCGGTATGAATCATAACAACTATCTGGTCTTTCTCTACTCCATATATTTTTGCTGCATTTTCATCGAAAATCTCTGCCACTCTCTGTATCTCCAGAAAATGATTTCCTGCCCCTAGTGAGCCTACTTGAGATTTTCCACGCTCCTTTGCCTTTTCAGACACATAGCTTGCATCTGCAATTTCCATGCATCCATTTTCCTCCAGGTATTCCAGATCCTCTTCCCATCCATAGCCATTTTCAACCGCCCATCTTGCACCCATCTGCAAAACATCATCAAGCTGAGCCCTATTCAACCTAACTTTTGCCTGGCTACCTACTCCAGATGGAATATTTTTAAAAAGCTCGTCAACCAACTGCCTTATTTTATTTCTATCCAAGTCACCAATTTTTAAATTTGTTCTGACAAGCCTCACTCCACAATTTATATCAAAGCCTACCCCTCCCGGCGAGATGACACCCTCTTCGGCATCAGTGGCAGCCACCCCGCCAATAGGAAAACCATAGCCCCAGTGTATGTCTGGCATCGCAAGAGACCTGCCAACTATACCTGGCAATGTTGCAACATTTGCTGCTTGCTTCGGAGCATTATCCTTTCTTATTGCTGGAAGCATCTCCTCGCTTGCATAAATTAAGGCAGGGACCCTCATTTTCAGATTACCATTTATCCCTCTGTATGTTTTTGGTATCTCGTATCTGTACTCTCCTATCTTATTTAATGGACCACTCCACATTTTCAATCACCTTATATATCAAATAATACTTTAATGGTTACTCCTTTTTTATTTCTTTTTATCTCGAGCATGTGATATGTTACTGCCTTGATATCCATTCCATATCCGTGTTTTTGTCTGTCATATTTCTCTCCATAAGCATAGCCAACCAACTTATCATTTATTTTCACATCAAATTCTCCAAATACTAGGCCTTCAACATCATGAATGTATAACAATTCGTTAAGCCAGTCAACAAGTAGAATTTCCTCGTCTCTATCAAATGGAATTTCGATTTTTCTTTTTACTTTGCCTTCTATTTTACTTCCATCTGTTATTATTGCAAACATCCCCTTGGCAGCCTCTTCAAATGCCTCTTCCAAAGTTTTCCCATGAGCTTCTATGCCTACATCGGCAGTGTGCTCAATGATTTTATACATGCTTTTGAAAAAAGCCAAATTATAAAAACATTGGGGAGGGTAGGAAAAAGACGTGGAGGCACCTTTTAAAAACCCTCCCCTCACTAAAAATTAATATGTTGTTTTTAAATGTTTTGTTTTTAATGTGGGAGAATTAACAATTGCTAATAAATGCTGGAACGGGCTATTTATCATGCAAATACCTAAATAAATGTTTCATCATTTTCAAAAATTGATAATCAATATTATTTTTTCATTTTCTTTTTCGTTTCAGGACATTCAATGAGTTTGCCTTCATTACAATAAATTTTGAATCTTTCTAACCATTTTGGCTTTTCATGTTTTTGCATAAATTCAACAAACTTTGTCAATATTTTCATAGTTTCATTTGATGCAATATGCTCAATTTTGCAGGCATCATCATCTGCTGTCTTTTCATCGATTCCTATCAAAATAAAAAAATTTTTTAGTGTTTCGTGTCTCCTTTCCAAATTTTTAACAATTTTTCTCCCCTTTTCAGTTAATGTTACGCCTCCATACTTCTCATAATTTATGAATCCTTCTCTATCCAATTTTTGGAGCATTTCAGTAACAGTTGGAGGGCTGACATTCATTGCCTTTACAATATCCTTAGCTCTTG
>JAPDJQ010000008.1 GCA_029259015.1 Thermoplasmatota archaeon
GTGACTTTCTGAGCCCACATAAATTGCCCCTATTTCTTTTGGATTTATTTTTGCATGTTTAACTGCTCTTCTTGCTGCTTCAACGGAAATGGTGGCGGTGTCCTCATCAATCCCTGGAACAGATTTTTCGAAAACATACAGGCCGGAAGAAATGGATGCTGCTTGCTTCCCCCATATTCTGGCAATTTCTTCAACCTTTATTCTATATCTGGGCACATAAGCCCCATATCCAACTATAGCTGCCATACTATCGGCTGAAAGATGGAATGAGAGTATATAAAAATGTCGTTTTCAGTTTTCAGAATTTAGCTGTGAGACAATGTTATTTCCCACATAATTTTTCTTTAAATTCCTGGAAATCATCTGGATTTAAGTTATATTTATACTTTTTACCGTGTATTTTTATTTTAACCATATTTTTCCAGTTATTTAGATAAATTTTATCTATTTCTTGCCAAGGGAAAATTAAACTTTTTTCATTTAATTTTATATCTGCTATTTTTTCTGCAGATATATTGGGCTCTAACCCTGCAACAACAGGAGGAATTTGTGTCGAAAATGCAGCACCTCCAAGAAATACCAATAACACTTTCTTCAGAGAAATCTTTCTTTTCAATTTTTTGATGAATATGCTTATCAATTTTTTATCTGTTAAAATTAATTCGTGCAATTCATCTGGCAGCTTTACCGAAGGAAACCGTGCAATGATTTTTTCCACGAAATTAATTTTTTAGGAACTTAAAAATTTTGGTTTAACAGAGAGCTTGGACCAAACCATAGAGTATAAACTATCTGAAAAGACAGCACAAGCCACCCTACCATTAGCATCATCACGCCTACGAGAGGAAGAGCAAGAGGAATAAATATTGCTCCTCCAAGTATAATTGGGAGCAATAAGATGCTCAAAGTTATATTAACTGTTAGGTTCACAAGTTCTGAATTTGGGAATATTGTATGCAGCACATATAACACAATGACAATTGGTGCAAAAATTCCGAAGCTGTATACTGTCATAAATGCAGCATAAATTAATGCATAAATGACAAGAGGTGCAGCCGCAATGAAGAAGAGTGGCAACATGGCAGCAACTCCAAATGAAAATAAAAGCATCCAGAAAAGCATCATAAAAATAAAAGTTTGCTCGGGATTATCTGCTTTGCTTTCCAAAAAAGTATTGAATTTCTGCAATAAATTCACTAACAAGCCCTTTCCAACAACTCCATTGCTTCTGTCGTTTATGGCCAATAAAGCATGATTTTTTTCTGGGAAAAGCACTTTTCCTTCTACCTGTGGCAAAATTAGTAAAATAGATAGAAGTAGAGATACGATACCAAAACATATGATAAACTTTCTAATTACCTTTATCATTTTGCCTCCCCAACAAAACAACGGGCAATGCATTAAAAAGTTTTTTTGTTAAAAAAGCAGAGAAAGGCAATAAATTTTATGAAGGCAAAAAACATTCATCTCCATGATTGAGAAGACTTTAGGACAAGTTTTAGATGAAACGGCAGCAAAATATCCAAATAATGATGCTCTGGTGTATTTAGACGGGCCCCGTTACACCTATAAAGAATTTAAGGAAATTGTGGATAAAGTTGCAAAGGGGCTTATAAAGCTTGGAGTGAAAAAAGGAGACCATGTTGCAGTATGGGCATATAATGTGCCGGAGTGGGTTATACTACAATTTGCAACTGCAAAAATAGGTGCTGTTCTTGTAACAGTAAATACATATTACAAATCGGCGGAACTTGAATATTTGCTTAAACAATCAGATACAAAAGTGCTTTTCCTAGTAGACAAATTTAAGGATGTAAATTATGTCGAAACTTTATACAAGGTAATACCTGAAATTAAGAAAGAGGAAAAATCAGCCAACTTTCCTTATTTCGAGTATGCAGTTTTTATGGGCAAAGGAGATTACCCTGGCTTACTCAACTTCCAGGACATAATTGACATGGGGAAGGAAGTGAGTAACGAAGAATTATATGAAATTCAAAATTCATTAGATTGTCATGACGTTGTAAATATGCAATATACTTCTGGCACAACTGGTTTTCCAAAAGGAGTAATGCTCACTCATTACAATATTGTAAACAATGCCTACTGGGTTGGAAAATATCTTGATTTAAGCAGCAATGATAAGCTGTGCATTCCTGTGCCATTCTTCCACTGCTTCGGCTGCGTTTTATCAACCTTGAATTGTGTAGTTCATGGAGCAACAATGGTTCCCATCGAGATTTTCGATGCTGAAAAGGTTTTGCAAGCTGTCGATAAAGAAAAGTGTACTGCCCTACATGGAGTGCCGACCATGTTTGTTCGTGAACTCAATCACCCTGACTTTGATAAATATGATTTGTCATCGCTGCGCACTGGAATAATGGCTGGTGCACCCTGTCCAATAGAAGTAATGAAGCGTGTCATGGAAGATATGCATGCGAAAGAGATGACCATAGCATATGGTTTGACAGAAGCTTCGCCTGTTATAACCATGACGAAGAGAGATGATCCTTTGGAGAAGAGAGTGGAAACGGTGGGCAAACCCATACCTCATGTTGAAGTAAAAATTGTTGAGCCCGGCACATTAAAAGAGCTTCCACCCAATACGCCAGGAGAGTTGATTGCGAGAGGCTACAACATAATGAAGGGCTATTATAAGATGGAGGAAGCGACGGCAAAAACAATAGAAAATGGATGGTTGCATACAAAGGATTTAGCAATGATGGATAACGATGGCTACATCTATATTCTTGGCAGAGTAGATGATATGATCATAAGAGGAGGAGAAAATGTTTATCCTCGCGAGATAGAAGAATTTCTGTATCGTCATCCAAAGATAAAGGAAGTGCAGGTTGTAGGTGTGCCACATCCAGAATATGGCGAGGAGGTTGCAGCATTCATTCAGCTTAAGGAGGGCGAAGAAGCGACAGAAGAAGAAATAAAAGAATTCTGCAGGCAGAATATTGCCAGATATAAAGTACCAAAATACATTTTCTTCACAAATGAATGGCCAATGACAGCAAGCGGAAAAATACAGAAATTTAAGCTACGCGAGATAGCAAAGGAGAAACTAGGAAGGAAATAAGAGACATATGGATTAGAAAACATCTACTGCTTCTGATAATGTTTAAAGGGTTGGCTTCTTTGCCTTTTCATTAAAAGCCGTAATCAGGAATAGCGTGCTCTTTCATCTATTCGTAAATATGCATATATGAAAAGCAAGGAAAAGAAATCATTCATCCCCAACAATCACATCCATAAATCTTTGTTTATTAACATCAAATAATCCTTTATCACTTATTCTTATCTCTGGAATAACTAACAGTGCCAAGAATGAAATTATTTTAAATGGGTTGCCGTTGCATCCCAAGCGATGAGCATATTCCATAATTTTTTCCAGTTTATCTGAAACTTTTTTGGCTGGCTCATCACTCATTAAACCAGCTATAGGTAAATCAAGTCTAACTATTCTATCACCAACTGCAACAATTCCACCATTTTTTATTGAATTGACTGCTGTTGCCATTTTTTCTTCATCTCTGCCAATAACAATGATGTGATGGCTGTCATGGGCAATGCTGCTTGCTATTGCTCCTCTTTCCATTTTAAGTTTAACAAATCCAATGCCTACCTTGCTGTTTCTTCTATTAATAACCGCCACTTTTGATATGCTACCATCTGCAACAATATTTCCATTTTTGACAGATAGTGTTGCCATTCCTTTCTTAGTTATAATTTGGTTCTTCACTGGCTCAATAACATTAACCCTTACTTTTTCTCTATTGCATAAAATGAAAAAATCCTCTTTTTTCATCTTTCTTATTTTAATATAGCTTTTTGTCTTCTTCGGCTTAATCTTTACTAAACATTCTCCATTTTTCGCCATGAGTTTGCCATCCACATACACTTCCTTCACATCCATTCTTTTTATATTGCCAACAATAACAATGTCTGCATCCTTTCCTTCTTCGATGCTTCCTGCATCCAGCCTGTAATGCTCTGCAGGATTTATTGTAGCCATCTTTATTGCCTTTATCTCATCTATTCCATATTCTATTGCCTTTTTTATAAGCAAATTCACATGCCCCTTCAACAAATCATTTACCATTAAATCATCTGTAACTAAAAAGCATGCATCATAATCCAAACCGAGTAAATCCTTCATATTTTTGGCTGAGCTTCCTTCTCTTATCATTATTTTCATTCCCAGCTTTTGTTTTTCTCTGGCTTCATCATAACTTATGCATTCATGATCGGTGGAAATTCCATATGAAATATATTTTCGCAAAGCATTGCCAGTAAGCAGAGGAGCGTGTCCATCTACTGGTTTGTCATATTTCTTTGCAATCTCTATTTTTTCTATTATCTCTCTATTACCATTTATAACTCCAAAATAATCCATTACTTCCCCCAAAGCAACAACATTTGGCATCTTCATTAGCTCTTCTATTTCTTTTTTGTCAATTTTCATTGCATCATCAAATGGCGAAGCTGGAACGCAACTTGGTAACGCAAAGAAAAATTTTATTATAGAAGCATCCTTCATCATGTACTTTATTCCTTCCATCCCGGCAACATTCGCAATTTCATGTGCATCTGTGATAACGGCGGTTGTTCCATGAGTCACAACTGTTTCAGCAAAACGAGAGGGACAGAGTAAAGAACTTTCTATATGAATATGAGCATCAATAAAGCCTGGCAGGATATAGCATGAATATTCTTTATGCTTCTCCTCCACCTTCTTTATATATTTTCCATACACTTCTATTCCTGCCGGATATATCTCTTCTGTTTTTACATCAACTAAATTTCCTTCAATAAACATCCCTCACCATTTTTAAAAGAATTATCAGCAAAATTACATATATGAAGTGTGGTAATCCGATAAAAGGCATTTTATCTCCTTCGTTCATTTCCTTCTCTTTTACACTTGCTCCAATCATTTTTGTGTAAAGGAAGTTTACAATCCATGGGAGAAATTCATTGATGAGATGCCATGGAGCATGCCCCTCTCCTTCTAAGGGATGAAGCTCACAATATACTCCAACTTCCTTGCATCTATTTGTTATATTCAACGCCTCGCTGAAAGGTACTCCTTTATCTTCTGTTCCATGAATTATGCATACAGGCGGCTCTCCGGCATCTATCCTGCTAACATTATCATAAAGCCCACCCCACAGATCAACGCATGCAGATACGTTAGAGGAATATCCTTCATTACCACTATTCCCTTCATATTCTGGTTCCCTCAGATATGTTGCATGCAGCGCTGTTATAGCTCCTGCTGAGCCACCTACGAGTGCAATTTTTTCTTCATCTATTTTCCATTCCGATGCGTGAGCTCTGAAATAGCGAATCGCTGCTTTAGCATCATGCATTGCCTGTGTTATGGCGTGTTTTGTAACATTTCCTGGTTTCTGTAAACGATAATTTATAGATGCAGTAACATACCCTCGTTTGGCAAATGTGGTACAGAGAAAAACCCATTGTTTATCTGCCTTATCCCCGCCAGTAAAACCGCCGCCATGAATGAATATTATCAATGCCCTTTTGCTTTCTTTATCACCATGGGGCTCGTAAATATCCATTTTTAATTCAACGAGTCTGCCAGCAAAATCATAGTTCTCGCCATACACTACATCTTTCGTTATATCTACTTTTGAAAAAATTTCGTGCTTGTATCTTATGCCTATTGGAGTTTTTGCAAAAGAATGCACTGAAAGAGATAGCAGCATAATGATAATAGATATGGCAATTACAGCCTTTGATTTCATAATCCTTATTTATTCCGGATTTTAAAAATATTTTTTTATTTTCTAACTGATTCGTTTAAGCACATATTCAATTTTTTCACTGTTTCTATAAACTATTTTATCATGAGAAGGAACAAAAATGAATTTTGTTATTACCACTTCAACCTCTTTTCCATCAGATGGGGCATCTCCACATCCATTTCCATTTTTGTCATACAACCATAAATTGATATGAACTTGCTCATTATCTGGCAGAGGATTATCATCGCCATAATATGTCCACTCTTCTATTATCCAATCATCTGGAGGATTGATACAGTGTCCATACCAGCTTTTGAAGTATATGCTATTCTCCCTCCAGGAAATGAGATGCGTCGTGTTTTCCTGACCCAGCATCATATTAAATCTATGTATATTGCCCAGATGATACCATGGCTGCACTACATATTGGGCATTGGGATTGGAAGTATAACCCCATCTGGCAAATTCAATATCTATTTCCTGCTTATCATTTTCGTATATAAAAAGACCCATAACCACATTTGGATCGAGTTCATCCACTCTTCCTCTCACAAAGAAATAATAGTCGCCATATCCAAAAGCCTCTTTGGTGAATGTCTCCGCACACGTCCATTTTCCGTCTATATACCTTATTTTTAAATGGATTTGTCCTTTATCATCAAGCCATACATTCTCTGCAAGAAAAAGATTTCTGCCAGGTCCTTCATAACCATTGCTTTCTCTTTTATACCATTCATAGCCTGAGAAATACAGCCTCTCTCTTCTTTCTGCTGTTTTTTGAGAATAAGCCGCAATGCTCAAAATAAATAAAATTGTAAAAAGAATAGCTATTTTCTTTGCATAAACCATCGAAACTTATTCATGAGCACATATAAATCTTTTTCACTTTCATCCTAGAATGATGCAACAAGTAAAACAATGCTCATTACAATCATTATTATCCATACAGCCATATTCCATGCCATAACTTTTCTCCCATCTAACGGGCCAAGAGGAATTAGATTGAAAAAAGCCAGAAATGCATTTATGGTTGCAATGGCTGAGGCAATATTTTTTATTATACCAGCACTAGCCACAATAATAAAAAGAAGGGCGAGCGTCATATTTGCTAATGGGCCAGCTGCTGAAATTTTTCCACTTTCTTCTCTAGAAGGCATTCCGAAAATCATTACAGCCCCTGGGGCAGCAAAAACTATGCCAGCAAAACTTAAAAGCAATGCAAAAAGCAAACCCTGAGGAAACATTCTGTATTCTGACCAGTAACCATATTTCATGCCTGCATATTTATGCGCTATTTCATGACATGCGAATGCAGTTACAACAGCAAGGAGAGCAAGAGGAAAAAAGAGATAAAAATACAAATATGCTGGAAAGGCCATTGCCATGGAAAAAGCGAGAGAAAGAACTAAAATTGAAATGAGTAACTCCTTAATTTCTCGCTGACTGAATCTCAAACTTGGCTTTCCATATCCATAACCATAATCATGCCCAAATGGAATCTCATGAAAAGAATAATAAACCTTTCTTTCCATGGGAAGAAAAAAGACTATCCTATATGAATTTTTTCATATGCTTTGACTGCATTCTCCAGCATACTGGCTATGGTTACAGGCCCAACGCCCCCTGGAACAGGTGTAACAGCTTTTGCCTTTTCGGCCGCGCTTTCATGGACATCGCCATAAACCCTGTTTCCTTCTTTTTTTATTCCTGCATCGATTATTATGCATCCCTCGTTAACATGCTCGCCCTTTATGAGTCCTTTTACTCCTGTAGCTGTTATCAGAATTTCAGCCCTCTTTGTATATGAAATTAAATCCTTTGTATAAACATGGCATATTGCTACAGTGGCATTTCTATTGAGTAACAACATGGCAAGAGGCTTTCCAATTATATTGCTATGATTTATTATAACCACATCTTTCCCTTGCAAACTTATCCTTTCATGTTCTAAAATTTTCAAAACAGCTTTTGGGGTGCAGGGTATCATCTCTTCTCTGCCAAGCAATAAATTGCCGATATTATATGGGTGCATTCCCTCTATATCTTTTCTTACATCTATTTTTTTAACCAAATCCAGATAATTTATGCCTTCTGGCAGTGGGAGCTGTATATTTATTCCCGTTACACTTTCATCTTTATTCAACCCTTCTATTTCTTTTTCAATTTCTTCCTGCTTCCTGCATTCCATACCCAGTATCTCATGCTTTATCCCAACTCTCTTACACGCTTTATCCTTAAGCCTAGCAAAAAGCCAAGACTCCTCATTTCCTTCTATAACGACTGTAACAATTTTAATTTCCTTTCCTTCAGCATTTCTTTTTATTTCCTCCTCCATCTCCTGAGCAATTTTTCTCCCATCAATTACATGCATAATGATATTATAAGGCAAGGATAAAAATGCTTCTGCCGTGAACTAATGAAATGGATTGATAATTATTTCTTATACATGTAGCAAAACGAAAGCATGTTTTCAAAAATTCTGGCTATTTGTCAATTTTGCTATTTTAAAGGGGTGGCTTTGCCATATTTCCCTCAATTATCATGACAACCTTTTTATATAATGTGTGCATGTAAAAAGGGGATAAATATGGAAGGAACCGTAATAAAGTGGATAAATAAGAAAGGATATGGTTTTATCGGAGTAGATGGACAAAAGGATATTTTTGTTCATTATTCCGATATAAAGAAGGAAGGCTTTATCAGCCTTAAAATAGGACAGAAGGTAAGGTTTGATGTGGAGGAGACGGATAAGGGGCCACGTGCCAAGAATGTTGAATTGTTGGAATGATTCTCTCAGATAAGGATATAAGAGAAGCAATTTTAAAAGGCGATATTTCAATTGAACCTTTTAGGAAAGAGAATCTAACTCCAAATGGCTATGACTTAACCATAAAAGAGATATATATAAATGGAGAGATAAAGGAAGAAGCGATTATCAAACCAATGACGTGGTTTGCTATTGCTACAGAAGAATACATAAAATTGAAGAATGTAACAGCCCAGCTATGGCTCCGTTCCTCCTATGCAAGAAAAGGCTTGTTATCATCTTTTGGTAAAGTGGATGCTGGATTTGAAGGATGCTTAACGATTTCGTGTTTCAATACCCATCAGGAAATCAAAATTAAAAGAGGAGATACAATTTGCCAAATTGTATTCGAAAAAATGCTGTCAAAACCATCGAAATATTATGAAGGAAAATATAGAGGACAAAGGAGCATTAAATTGAAATAAGCTAATGATATCATCTGCTTTAAATACAGCATGAATATAGTTTTTCAAGAGGGTAAGATCTCATGACGTTCAGTTGGAAATATTTATTTTATTGGCTTACCAACATATATTGCTCCTTTATTCATCACTAGGATTTGCAGGTGTTGTAATAGGAATTGTGTTTGATTAAATTTTTATCCTCTTTTTCTTTTTTAATTGTGGTTGAATTAGGCAGGGACGAAAAAATTCTATGGGAACGTAAAGGAAATTTAAAAATTAGATATGCTAAAGTTGCTGGCACTCTTTTTATTACAAACAAAAAAATTGCTTTTGAGCCTTTCTTGGCAAAAAATGCTATTATTCTGAATATGGGCGACATTCAAGATGTTAAAACTGTAAAGAAAATAAATAAGAAATTAAAAATAGTTGCAAAAGGTAAAGAATATGTCTTTTCAGTTAAGCATCCAGAGAATATAGCTCGTCTGATAAAAAGTTTGATTGCCCAATATCCCCAAGATTTATAAAAATATTCTGTATGCAATAATATGAAATTACTCACCATACTACTCCTTATTCCATTAATTTCTCCATTGAATTATGTTATCGAAATAGAAAATAATAGCACATATGAAAATGCATGCCGTTATAATATTAATGGATGGATTTATGTTCATATAGAGGGTGAGCCCTATGAAAGAGGTTATCAGCATGGCTATCTTTTATATGCTGAAATAGCCGATATGATTTACAGGTGGAGTAACATCATTCATAATTGTCCTGTAATTGTGAGAAATCTGCCCATTGATACTAATTCCAGCAAATATGAAGAGTTATCCTCCAGATGGTGGAAAGAGTGCAAAAAACTTGCCATGAAAATTTTCTGGCCTTACTATCCAGAAGAATATAAAGAAGAAATAAAAGGGATAGCAGATGGGGCAAAAGCAAGGGGAGTAGAAATATATGGAGAACCAATAAGTTATGAGGATGTCTTGACATTAAACGAAATGTATGAGCTAATGAGTATTCTAGTTAATCCCCAAAAGGGTTTTCATCCATTAAGAGATATTTTCTATTCATTGTCATCTATTTTTCCTTCATTAAAGGGCAAGGAAATAGAACTTTCTTCAGCTTTATATCCTACACATCATTGTAACGGATTCGCTGCCGTTGGCAACGCCACAAAAGATGGAAATATCGTGATTTCTGACTCAGTGTGGTGTGGAGGCTGGTGGTATAGCTATTATATAGCTCAAAGATGGAATGTCATTCTGGATATAGAGCCAAGCAGCGGGCATCGCCTAATTATAGCCACATCTCCTGGCTATATATGGAGTGATGAAGACTACTGGCAAAATGATGCTGGCATAGCAATGGTTGAAACAACATTTATTCAAGGATGGTATAAGTTGCGTGGACTGCCACTTGCTATAAGAGCGAGAATGGCAATTCAGTATGGAAATAGCATAGATGATGTTGTTTATTATTTGCTTAAAGATAATACAGGAGTAATGAATGCTCAGTGGCTCATAGCAGATGCAAAAGAAAAGGAAATCGCCCTATTTGAATTTGGCTTGTATCACTATAATCTCGTGAGGACGAAGAATGGCTTCTTATGGAGTGCAAACAACCCTTTCGATTTTAGAGTGAGAAGAGATATCCTAGGATATGAAGTTTTGAAAGCCCCCATATTTCGTCTTGCCCATTTGTTGTTGAATGCAACTGGTTATCAGTACTATACACTATTTTATACTCCTTCGGAAAGAGACATAAAATTTGAAGAACTGGGCAAAAAGTACTACGGCAGAATAGACGCGGAAGTAGTTAAAAAAATAATGAGTACCCCACCAATAACTGATTTTACAACAGATTGCAAACTCACTGATGGAAAAATGATATTTAATAACTCTCTCTGGGCCTTCTGGGGAAATCCAACTTATGTGTGGAATACAAGCGATTTGTACAAGCTGAAAGGTGTTAGAGATGTTCCTCCATCTGGATGGACTAAATTTGTTGGCGTTCCATATGATTTTCAGCCAGAATATGAGAAAGGAAGCACTGGCAAAGGCAGAGAAGCAAGGATGCTCTGGCAATATGAAATCGGTGAGATGAATTATGATTATTCAAATTTTGCAACAGATGGACACAATATATATGCATATGCTGACAATATGCTATATGCTTTCAACGAAAATGGCAGTTTGTTATGGAAAAAAGAACTTGATGGAAAAATAAATGATGTGGAAGCAAATGGAGCCATATACGTAGTAACAACAAATGCCTCATATTCATTTTCATATGACGGAAAGAAGCTGTGGCAGGGAAAGGGTGGAAAAGATGTTGAAGTAGGAAATGGCAGAGTTTATATTGCTGCTGATACCTCAATGGAAAGTGATGTTGCAACATATTTTGATGCAGATTTTATCAGATATAAGAATAAACTTTATCTTGCCAAAGAGAACAAACTCATTGCCGATGAATGGGAGTTTGAGGCAGACGCCGGCATAACAGATGTTGTTATAGGCAAAGACATATATGCCGGAAGCTACGATGGCAAGCTATATTGCCTTGATGAAAATGGCAAAATAAAATGGGAGTATACAGCTGGCTGGGGCATATCTGATGTTGATTTTGATGGTAAAAACATATATTTCGGCAGCTTCGATGGAAATGTATACTCCCTTGATAAAGAAGGCAATTTACAATGGATTTTCAGCTGCAATGCATCAGTACACCACATAAAGGCGTATGGAGATCTTATTTTTGCAACATCAAGCGATGGAAGATTTTATGCAGTGAATAAGAGTGATGGAAAAGTTATCTACAGCTTTGCTCCTTCATATGAGATAGAGGGTATATATAACTATATAACCACCCCTGTCAATTCAAACATCGCTGCAATAAATGGCAAAGTTTTCTTTTCGGCGGCAGGAAAAATTTATTGTTTGGACGCAGAAACAATTGAGAAAGATGTTACAGGCAAGGAAAAGCAGACCACTCAGATAGTAATAGGAGGCGTTATTGCCATAATAGCCATTGGAGGCATTTTTGCTGCATTTGTTTTCAGAAGAAAAAAGGAGGAATGAAATATTTAAATTTGTGTCTCATTTTCCAATACAGGCAGGGGTAGCCAAGCGGACAACGGCGCAAGGTTCAGGGCCTTGTGGCGCAGGCCTTCGTGGGTTCGAATCCCACCCCCTGCATAAAATTTTTAAATATGGTGAGATGAATGGATAATGCTCAAAATATATTATTCAAAGCCTGTAGCGCTGGATGAAATAGAAAAGGCAATTAGGGAAAATTTCGGAATAGATGTAAAAGATGCTGGCATGCTGCCGATGCCAGAAAAAGCGTATGAAGTAGCAAGAGGACAATACAATGCTGCTTTTCTTGTCTCCATTCTTCCTCCTTACTCAATCTGGATTGTGGATGAAGATATTTATGTTGATAATATGAATTTTGTTTTTGGCTTGGCTATGCAAAACAGAGCAGTTGTCTCATGCTATCGCCTTCCCTCTAATGCCATGATTGCGAAAGAAGTTGTTCATGAAGTCGGGCATATCTTTGGCTTATCTCACTGCAAAAACGAGTGTGTGATGCAATTTTCGAATAGTCTGGCAGAGGCAATGAAAAAACCTGGTAAGCTATGTGAGGAGTGTAAAAGAAAGATAAGAAAAAATAATTTTTCAAACTAATAAAATAAAAAAGAGGAAGGGGATTAAATCCATCCCCTGGTTTTCATTGCTTCTACCACTCTTTCAATGCTTACAATATATGCTGCCGTTCTCGGATGAATATCCTTGCCCTTCTCCTTGTATTCCTTCTGCTTGTTTATTACATCCCAGAATGCCCTGCTCATTTTTCTGTCCAGTTTCTCATAAACTTCCTCAAATTCCCAGTAATAGCCATTGATATTCTGCACCCATTCAAAATAGCTTACCGTCACTCCACCAGCATTTGCAAGAAAGTCTGGCAATACAAGGCATCCCTTCCTATGCAATATTTCATCTGCTTCTGGTGTTGTTGGACCATTTGCAAGCTCAAGCACAATCTTCGCCTTTATACGCTCTGCATTGTCATTTCGTATAACATTTTCCAGTGCTGCTGGAACAAGTATATCAACATCCAGTTCAAGCAACTCCTCGTTTGTTATCTGTTTTACTCCCTCATAATTGATAACGCTTCCTGTATTCTTCTTAACCTCCATTGTCTTCTTATAAGGCAGCCCTTCCTCGCTATATATACCGCCTTTTGAATCGCTAACGGCAACAACTTTCACATTCTTGAAGAGCCTTGTTATCAGCAAATGTGCGAACTGTCCAGCATTTCCATAACCCTGTATGGCAACAGTAACAGCATTGTCGCCTGGTATAACATCATCGAGTTTTTCCAGCTCCTCATATGGTTTGTGCATGTTTTCAGGATTCTCCTCAAGGGGTAAGCCCACATATTTTGCCGCCTCTCTTAGCACATACATTCCGCCTCTCGCCGTCGCATCAGCCCTTCCTTTTGAGCCGCCAATGGAGAGTGGTTTTCCTGTTATCACTCCAGGAGCGTTATAGCCTACTATCTTGCTATATTCATCCATCATCCATGCCATTATCTGAGGTGTTGTGTAGACATCTGGAGCGGGTATATCTTTCTCCGGTCCAATAAAGCGGCCAATCGCTCTTATATATCCTCTTGCCAGTCTTTCCTTTTCTGCATCGCTCATTTCTTTAGGGTTGCATATGATACCGCCTTTTGCGCCTCCATATGGTATATCTACTACAGCTGTCTTCCATGTCATCCATGCCGCCAACGCCTTTACAGTATCCAAACTCTCTTCAGGATGCCATCTTATTCCGCCCTTTGTTGGACCTCTAGCATCATTATACTGTACTCTAAAACCTGTGAATACCTTTGTTTCTCCATTATCCATTTTTATGGGTATGCTCACGATTAGAGTTCTCATGGGCTCTCTTAACATGGCATGTGATGCTTTATCTAGGCCCATTATTTCAGCTGCCTCATCCAACTGCTTCTGGGCTATTTTAAAAGGGTTTAGTTCTTCCATTTTTTCACCGTTCGTAATAAAAAAATGAAATTTAAAGATTGGCTGACTTTTGCTAACATTTATCACGAAAATAAATTAAATGATTTGCCGCTATTCCCTTAGAATGGATAAAGAACCACCTCCTGAAGGCGATATGCATGAATGTATGGCTATTCAAAAACAGGCAGATAGCAAGAGACCTAAAGGAGAGTTTATTTTCTCTCACTTTTTGCACTTTTGGTGACTTAATAACTGGCGTAACCATAGGTTATTTTACCGGTTCTTTAAATGCTCTGCCTGCTCTCATTGTTTTGATCCCGCCAGCCATAGGGATGCGAGGCAATATTTTTGCTTCTCTTGGCTCAAGACTTGGGACATACCTTCATACTGGAGAACTTGTTATAGGGGAAAAAAGCCATATACTGAAAGACAACATCAATGTTTCCTTTGCCCTTACCTTTTCAATGAGCATATATATTGGTTTTCTCGCATGGATAATAGCAAGACATCTTGGGATGGAGGTAGATATAATAGATTTATCTCTCATTTCTTTGCTTGCTGGCATCTTTTCGGCTTTTCTCATGATCTTCTTCACATTTTTTATTGCGTTTTTAAGTTATAAAAAGGGATGGAATCCTGATAACTTAACAGCCCCTCTAATAACTCTGGCTGGAGATATTATCACATTGCCCCTGCTATTTTTCTCCATGGAAATTGTTCTGCTGCTTGGTGAAGAAATAAAATTTGCCATGTTTCTTGTTTTTGTTGCAGCAGTTTTTGCAAATCTTGCCCTTTCAATCAAACACAAAACTTCAAAGAGAATTATACTGGAGAGCTTGCCTGTATTAGCTATATGTGGTCTGCTTAGCAGTTTTTCTGGAAGTATACTGGGAGCAAAATTTGAGGGTTTGATGGAGGTTGCTGCCATTCTAACAATAATACCTGCTTTCCTTGAAGATGGGGGAGCCATCGGAGGCATTCTGGCTGCTCGCTTTTCTTCTGCTCTGCATATTGGAGAAATAGGTTATGAAAAAATACCGCCGAGAAAAGCATTGGATATGTTTCTTGTTATGCATATTGTGGGATTATTTATATTTCCTCTAATAGGAATATTCGGTTATATTGCTGGCCATTTTATGGGACTGGAAAGTTATAGTCTAATCAGAATGGTAATAATCTCTCTTATTGCAGGAGAAATTGTTATCCTGATTGTAAATTTTCTTTCCTTCTATGTTTCAACCATAGCCTTCAAACTCGGTATAAATCCAGATAATGTCGCAATTCCTATATTAACAAGTTTAATGGATTTTATTGGAGTGGTTTGTCTGATAGGTGTGGCGTTTATTTTAAACTTTGGCTAGAAGAATCTCTATTGCTGAAACGTTTCTGTTCTCAAGCTCTTCAGTGAAAATTTTAATGTCTTTTATCTCAACATTTTCCAAAAACTTGTTCACACTTATCTGGCATGCGTCTACTGCCGTGGAAATTGCTCTTCCTCTTGCCTTTATCGTTACCTCTTCAGCTCCCTTTTCAAATTCTGTTGCTACTGCTGTAGCGTATTTTATTGGCGCTTTATTTCCTATCAATATTACTGATTGCATTGTTTGGCAATAAATTCTTTTATATAAATTTTTTGAAGGGAGAGAATACATCTGATAAAGAAAAATGATAGTAAAGCTGTAATTTTCATGAAAGAATAAAGATAATTGGTATCGGTGCTAAATGCTTACTTTGCTATTTCATGAACGCATAATTCATGGTTGATTATGAAATGGCTCAGCAGATACAGGCAAATAACAGCTGATTTCTTCATTTTTGATAATTTCGCAATAACCAATAAACATTAAAATGGGAAAAATATAACTTCTTATGAAATTCAGAGAGTTTATTGAATATTTAGATGAAAAGGGAAAGCTCGTCAAAATTAAAAAAGAGGTTAGCATTGAATATGAAATTGCAACTTTAATGAAAATGCTCGATGGTAAGCCCCTTCTTTTTGAAAATGTTGCTGGCTATGACATGCCAGTAGCTGCCAATGTTTGCTGCAATCGAAGCTTGCTGGCAGAAGGATTGCAGATAGATGAAAATGAACTTATCAAAAAAATGCTCAATGCCATAGAAAACCCTGTTGAGCCTGAAGTTAAAGAGGCAGAGGGCTATAGAGAGTTGAATAGCTTGGAAGATTTGCCCATCCTGCTTCATTATCCGCAAGATGGTGGCAAATATATTTCATCTGCAATTGTTGTTGCTAACGATGCAGAATATGGCTTAAATGCTTCTTATCACAGAATGATGGTTATTGGAGAAAATAAAGTTGTGATGCGCATACTGCCAAGAGATTTCCATAAATATATTGAGAGAGGCTTAAAAGAGTTTGCAATATGCATTGGCAATCCAATATCCGTAGCCATAGCTTCTGCCATTTCAATGCCTACAGAAGTAAATGAGCTTGCAATAGCCAATGCTTTAGAGCCAACGCATTTAATTGAAATTGGCAACCATAAAGTGCCAGAGTCAGAGATAATAATGATTGCAGAGATAACTGATGAGATGCACGATGAGGGACCATTTTTAGATTTAACAGAAACATTCGATATTGTTAGGAAGCAAAAAGTGGCGAAAATAAAGAAGATATATGCAAAGGAGAATGCCATCTATCATGCTTTACTGCCTGGCGGACTGGAACATAAAACGTTAATGGGCACACCTAAGGAGCCAACTATATTTTATGAAGTTTCCAAAGTATGTGACGTGAAAGACGTTTATATTACGCCTGGTGGCTGCTCGTGGTTGCATGGAGTTGTGAGTATTAGAAAGCGCAATGCCGATGACGGAAAGAAAGCCATAGAGGCTGCATTTAAAGGGCACAAATCAATGAAGCATGTTTTCGTTGTTGATGATGATATTGATATTCATGATCCACATCAGATAGAGTGGGCGATGGCCACTCGTTTCCAAGGAAGCAAAGACATGATTATAAAGCAGGAGAAAGGCTCCTCGCTAGACCCATCTGCTGATCCTGTAACGAGGGAGACAACAAAAATAGGCTTTGATCTAACCATACCATGGGATAAGGAAAAAGAGAACTTTAAGAAGCCAGATTTGCCAATGAAGCTAAACTTAGATGACTATCTATAGACATTTTTATGTTAAATCACATGCAAAAACAACGCCTGATATAAATTTAAAAGACTTGCCCGGTTCAGCAGGCAGGCTGGATGTTATAGCAAGATGCATCAATGCGGCATTCTGGCTCTCTTATGGAATAAGGAGAGACGTTGTATTCCACACAATCCTTCATGGGGAGCCAAATCCACCTGTCTATATAAGAATGGAAGGAGAAAAGCTGAGAAAAGTTTCCCCAGATGAAAGGAACATTGCAATATTCATTAAAAAGGCGTTAGAAAGAATGAAAGAGGATAAAGAAATAGAAAGCACACCTGGCATATTCGTGAGTAAAAAGAGTTTCCAAGAGCTTCTGGAAGAAAATAAGGATAAAGACTTCTATCTTTTAGATGAAAACGGGGAGAGCATTGAAAAAGTGGAAATAAGCAGCAAACCTTTCTTCTTTTTAGGAGATTACAAAGATTTGGAAGAAAAAGAAAAGGAGTTGCTTTATGACTATGGTGCTCAGCCAGTTTCTGTAGGAAAAAATTCGTATTTGAGCAGTCATTGCATCATCATCATAAACTGGTGGCTCGACAGAAAAGGATTTTAGTTGGCAAGTATTTCATATTGATGAAGTGGTTCGTCGCCATAATTTTTATTCTTCTGTTAAATCCTGTCTTTTTATTTGGAGAACATGAGGAATACAATATGAAATACAAGGAAGGTATTCCAGTTGTTGAAATAAAAGCAAAAACAGACTACGAATATGGGCTGAAGGAAGGAAAATTTTTGAAAGAATATTACGGAGATGGGATAAAAGCATTATATAATACATGGAAAGAAAAGGTTATAGCAATGGAAAAAGAAGCAAAACAGCATGTGAAAACACTACAGGAATATTATCCCTCTTTTCTAGAAAGATTGCAGGGGTTATCTGATGGTCTTTGCATTCCTTTACTGCATCTCGTTGCATTAGATATGATGTTTCCGAGTATTTTTATGAAAAGAGATGCATGTACCTCTGCCGCTATCGCTGCCGTTGCAACCAAAGACAATCAGACATATATCTCTTGGAATATAGATGTGAATTACTTGTACAAAATAATATTCTCTCGCTATTTGTCGCCTCCTCCTCTTATAATTTGTAATATCACAGGAAAATACAAGTACGTTAAATTCGGCATCCTGCCGTCCATATTTGGCTTTGGATTCTTAAATGAGAAAGGCTTGGCGTATGCTGCAGCGATGGTGGAAGTCAATGATACAGGAGAAGGACTTACATCTCTCGAGCTAAACAATCTGGCAATGGAAACCTGCAGCAGCGTGGATGAAGTTAAAGAATTATATGAGAATGCTGAGCGCCGCTCTGGAATAAAAAAGCTCGACACTGCCTTCGGCCTGACATCAAATATGAATACTCTATGGGTCGATGAAAAAGATGCGATGCTTATTGAATATACTCACAATTATTTTGCATTTAAAAAAGGGATACTGCTGGCGGAAACAAATCATCACCAGTTATTAGATGCAAATCTAACTGGCGCACCAAAAAATGATGGTACATTCATGAATACAAGCTCGTTTGTTCGCCTCAAAAGGGCTTATGAGTTACTGAACGAATATAATGGTTCAATAGATATTGATTTTTTAATGAAAGTGTTTACTGTTGACCACAAAAAAGGATATGTAGAGAATAAAAGAGATCTATGGGATATCTGCAGGCACAGCTTAAATACCCCTCATTTTCCTTGGGATTTGCTTTCGTACTTCTATGGTACTGCATGCGTTGTCATAATACAGCCAAGAGAATACATCGCCTATTATTGCCCAGGCCATCCGTGCTGGATGTCATTCAAAAAACTCGATTTTAAAGACGAGTTGGGATAGATGAATTAAAATTTCTTACTTATGGTTCCTTCTCTGTAACATCTCTAAGGCTATGCTTTCGATACCAATGAAAAAATTTTTTAGGGGTATTGCATTACAATAACAAATTTTTGAGGTGATAAGATGGATGATAAAGGTTTGAAAAACGTATTCAGGATGCTGGATGAGTTGGCAAATGACATATCTGTGCCACGTAATATAAGAAGAGGAGCCAAGGAGGCAAAGGAGATTTTAATGAGAAAAGATGAAACGCTGGATGTTAAAGTTGCTTCTGCAATATCCAGATTGGACGAGCTTCTCAATGACCCAAATATTCCAACACATGGAAGAACGGCAATATGGAATATAATGAGTGCTCTCGAGAGTTTATCGGCAGGTTAAATAAAATAAAAAAATAAAATAAAAGGGGAGAGAATTTACTTCTTCTTTAAGAATGGTAATCCTGTTCTTGGATTCTCTACTACTTTGTATCCCTTTGGCAAATCACATGGCTTACCACTCTTTGGCTTCCTTGCACTGAAGAAGTAAATTGTCTGTACTTTTCCTCCCTTGAGTTTCACATCCCTTGTATAGAGTTTGTATTTCTTTCCGCTTTTTTTGCTCGTATATTCGTATACCATTTTTACCGCCTCCTTTTTCCATATGTATTAGGAGAATTTAAATCCTTCGATATTTTTTAGTACCCTTCAGAGTAAAATACATCTGGATAACTGTATTTTTCAAGCCAGCTGTCTCCTGGAAGGATTTTTACTTTTCTTCCTTCTATAACAAGACGTCCTTTCTCAAATAAATCAATGCTCCTTGGCAATATCTGATGTTCTACCTTTAATATTCTTTCCGCCAGAATATCTCTTGTGTCATTTTCTTTTACTCTTACGGCAGCCTGCAATATGATTGGACCATGATCTGGCTTTTCATCCATGAAATGAGTTGTGCATCCTGTGATTTTGACTCCATATTCTAAAGCTTGTCTCTGAGCATCTATCCCTTTAAAGGATGGAAGTAAAGCAGGATGTATATTGATAAGCTTACCATACCATCTTTTTATAAACCATGGCGAGAGAATGCGCATGTATCCAGCCCCTACAGCCAATTCTACACCATGGCTCTCGAAAATTTCGTCTATTTTTCTTTCATGCTTTTCTTTATCACTTGCATCAACATAATATGCATCAATTCCATAATTTCTGGCTCTTTCAAGAGCATAAGCATTTTCCTTATCGCTCACAACTGCAACAACTCTTGCATTTATCATCTTCTTGTTGCAGGCATCTATAATAGCCTGTAAATTTGTTCCTCTTCCTGATGCTAAAACACCCACACGAAGCATAAAACAAAATAAGGAAGGAGTAAATTAGCTTTTAGGCTTAATAAAAAATGAAAAATTTGATGCTCTTATCTTTAAACTGACAAGAAAGGGCTACAGGAATTAATGAAGAATGTTTTATGGCATTCTTTTTCGAAAACCTCAGCATTATTTGGAAAAAATTATAAGATAATGTTGCATAAAAATTTATGGGAGAAATTGAAGTATATGAATATGAAAAAATGGATTTGGAAAATGCCTTTGTTATCACAGGTTTTCCAACTGTTGGCCTAGTAGGAACAATAGCAAGCAGATTTGTTGTTCATAGCCTTAAGCTGCATCTCCTTGCTGCCTTTCTTTCTGATTACTTTCCTCCAGTTAGCGTGATATCAAATGCTGAGCCCTTGCCGCCTGTAAGAGTATATGCTGGAGACAAAAAATGCGGTCCAAATGGCAGATGCAATCAATTGATAGTCATATTATCCGAATTTGTCCCTCATTTTGCAACCCTTCGCCCCCTAGCAAATAAAATAATAGAATGGTGCAAGGAAAATAACTGTGAAACCATTGTGTGTATTGAAGGATTTAATGTAGGCGAAAAAGTGGAAGAGGTGCCACTGGCAGGAGTGGGCAGCACAGAAGAAGCAAGAGAAATGCTCAAGAGATATAATGTTGAGCTGATGCAGGAAGGGATGGTGAGCGGTCTTTCAGGCATACTTCTCTATGAAGGAAGGAGAAGAAATTTCGAAGTTGCATGCCTGCTTGCAGGAACTCATGCCGATTATCCTGATGCAAAAGCAGCAGCCAAGGTGCTGGAAACAGTGAATAAAATGCTCCCGGAAATTGAAATTGATCCTGAGCCATTGTACAAGCAGGCAGAAGAAATAGAGAAGCAGATAAGAGTACATATGGAGAAAGCCAAGCCGACAAAGCATGTGTACACAGAGCCAATGATGTATGGATAAAAATGAAGAAACGGTTTGTTCTTTTCTTTCTTTTTCTTTTTTTTTACTGCTTCCCTTTTTCTGGCGCCATTCTGTATCAAAAAGGGTTTTGTGAGGGGTTTGGATGGAAGAGCTAATCGTATAGATTACAGTTATTGACATCTGCTATATTCCTTTCTCTTTTCATAAATCCTTCTGAAGATTTTCTGGAAAATCTCTCCAGATTTTATTTTAAAAAGATGAAAAAGCGAATATGTTTTATTCTCACTGTTCTTCTCCTGTTACCTCTAATATTAGATGGCTTTCTTCAATTGCTTACATCTTACGAGAGCAATAACACAATAAGATTCTTTACAGGAATATGCGCTGGCATATCCATATCATTTTTGGCATTATCAGCTTTATTGATGTTAACAGAATAAAAAAGAAAAATTTATTAATTGAGCGCCCATGTTTTAACATGAGAACTAGGATATTGAGCATGTGGATTTTTGGTGTGTTATTATTTACAATAACACTGGCATCTGCTACCTCTGCAGAAAATGGAGATTGGAACTGGAGTAGCGAAGATGTTCCATGGGGAGGATTGTGGGCATTATCTGGAGCATTTTGCTTTATCTGGCTTCTCGGTTTCATTATTCAGATTATAATCGCTGTATACATGTATAAGGATGCAGAGAAGAGGGGAAAAAGCGGGGTGCTTTGGCTTATAATTGGCTTGCTTTTTGGGCTCATAGGACTTATAGTATGGTTAATTGTAAGGCCTCCAGAACCATCTTTCTACGAAAAGAAAGTAGAGAAGGAAAAGCAGGAAAGAATGTGTCCAAGTTGTGGAAGGGCCATACCATTTGATGCCAACATCTGCCCATATTGTGGCAAAAGATTTGGTGGAGAGTAATAAAAATTTAGAAGTATTTAAATATGCAGCCAAGATTAAATTCGGTGATATAAATGGGAGGGGAAAGACCAGGTGGAATAACGGTATTGGCTGTACTGTATATACTGAGTGGACTGTTTGCTCTCGGAATGGGGGCAATGGTGCTCACAGGAAGCACAATGATGCCATTCTTTGGCGGCCTTGTGGCAGCAGTGGGCGCAATTTACGTAATAATTGGCCTGATTGACTTTGCAATAGCATATGGGTTATGGAATCTCCAGCCATGGGCAAGAACAGTTGCAATAGTATTCGCAATAATAGGATTACTCGGCTTTCCAATAGGAACAATAATTTCGATAATAATACTCTGGTATCTCTTTAAGCCAGAGATAAAAGAAGCTTTCAAGAAGACGTAATCCTCTTTCTTCTTTTATTTTTATAATGAGAGAATATCTATAGCAAGAAGCCATCGTTTCAGATTATTTTTATCTTATTTGTTCCCTCATTTTTCTTCCACAACATTAATATTGGGCTTTGCTATTACATGCCGTATGTACGAAATAAGATTTCATGGTAGAGGTGGACAAGGAGGGAGAATGGCTGCCGAGGCATACGCTCTGGCAGCTTTTTTAGAGGGTAATTATGCAGTGAGTTTTCCCTTCTTTGGTGCAGAGAGAAGAGGAGCGCCAGTAAGAGCTTTTACCAGAGTGGACGATAAAAAAATAAGGATAAAAACACAGGTATATCAACCAGATTATGTCGTTGTTCTGGACGAGACGCTCATTGAAACAGAAGATGTTCTGGAAGGATTGAAAGAAAATGGAATGGTAATAATAAATACTGCAAAGAAGCCAGAGGAAGTGAGACTTTCCAAGCCAGTTAGATGTGCGACAGTGGATGCCACATCTATAGCGCTAGAAATTTTAGGCAGACCGATAACAAATACTGCCATTTTAGGAGCGATAGCAAAAGCAACAGGAAAAGTGAGTATTGAATCAATAGAAAAAGCTATTATAGAGAAATTTGGAGCGCGCCTTGGAAAAGAAGCAGGAGAAAAAAATGCTAAAGCTGCTCGTGTTGCATATGAACAAACTTTGGTAGGCGTTGCACAGGGAGGAAAGGCATTTATTCCAAGGAAAAAATGGTTGCCAGACGTAAATGAAATGCCAATTGGCGGAGCTATTGGGACAATGCAAACAGAAGCTGGCTTGGTTGGCATTGGCTCATTTATTGAAAATAAAACGGGCGACTGGCGTACTTTCATGCCTATTATTGACAAAGAAAAATGCATTGGTTGCAAACTGTGCTGGTTTTATTGTCCAGAGGGATGCATTTCAATGCAAGATGGAAAAGCAGATGTTAATTACGACTACTGCAAAGGATGTGGAATATGCGCAAATGAGTGTCCTGTTAAAGCTATAGAAATGAAAAGGGAGGTGAGAGCATGATTCAAAAGCTTCCAGCTAAAAAAATGGTTATAACTGGCGATTATGCCGCTGCTTATGGAGCTCTGCTTTGCGATGTTGATGTTGTCGCAGCATATCCCATTACTCCACAAACTTTAATTGTTGAAGAGTTCTCAAATTTTGTCAATGACGGCATAACAGATGCAGAGTTTATTATGGTTGAATCTGAGCACTCTGCAATGTCAGCATGTATAGCAGCACAGGCAGCAGGAGCAAGAACATATACAGCTACTGCTTCTCAAGGTTTAGCTTTAATGCATGAAATGCTTTTCATTGCCTCCGCCTTAAGGTTGCCAATTGTAATGCCCGTCGTTAATAGAACGGTGGCAGCTCCAATAGGTATATGGTGTGAACACAATGACAGCATGCCACAGCGCGATACTGGCTGGATTCAAATGTCTTGTGAGGATAATCAGGAAGTTCTAGATATGATTATAATGGCTTATAAGATTGGAGAACATAAAGATGTTTTACTGCCTGTAATGCCATGCCTAGATGCTTTTATACTGAGCCATACTGTTGAACCAGTTGATGCTCCATCCAGTGACGAAGTAGCTGAATTTATAGGAAAATATAAGCCACATGCTGTTTTAGATCCTGATAACCCAATGGCTATCGGCACTTTCACGCCGCCAGAATACATACAGGAATTACGCTATCAAACACATGTTGCAATGGAAAAAGCAAAAAATGTTATAAAAGAGGTTACAAAAGAATTTGCAAGCAAATTCGGCAGAGACTATCATGGTTTGATAGAAGAATACAGATGTGATGATGCAGAAGTCGTTTTGATCACTGTTGGCACTGTAACAGGAACAGCAAGAGAAGTAGTTGACGATCTCCGCCAAAAAGGAAAGAAAGTCGGATTGATAAAGCTTCGTTTCTACCGTCCTTTCCCGGCTGAGGAGATACGCAAAATAGCTGAGAATGTTGATGCAATTGGTGTATATGACAGAGCCATATCATATGGTTCTGGTGGCCCACTATTCATTGAAACACGCCATGCTTTGTACGGCTTAGATGTGCCAGTGTTAAATTTCCTAGCTGGCTTAGGAGGAAGGGATGTTGTCACAGGAGATGTTGAAAAAATGTATGAAATATTGTTAAAAGCAAAGGAGAAAAAGCCGGAGAAAGAAATTTACTGGATCGGAACAAGGGGGGTGAGCATATGAATATAAAAGATTTGCCAGAAGAGGATTATTTTACGCCTGGTCACACAGCATGTGCTGGGTGCGCTGCTCCAGCAATAGTAAGAAACATGATGAAAATATTTGGCAAAGATACCATCGTTTATACCCCTGCAAACTGTTTGCTTGTATTTAGTGGCACATATCCACATCTTGCATGGAGAGTGCCATATTTGCATGAAGCATTTGAAAATACTGGAGCGTGCATTTCTGGCGTAGCAAGAGCTTATAAGAGGAAGGGAAGAAAAGTTCTTGTTGTTGGAATTGCTGGAGATGGAGGAACTTACGACATTGGCATACAGGCATTATCAGGAGCAGCAGAGAGAAATGAAGACGTGATATATGTATGCTATGATAATGAAGCTTATATGAATACAGGTATACAGCGTAGCGGAGCCACACCCTATGGTGCTTCCACTACCACAACACCCGCTGGCAAAAAAATTGCAGGTAAACTTGAACATAAAAAGGATATGGCAGAGATTATGAGAGCCCATGAAGTTCCTTATGTTGCAACGCTAAGCATTTCTCATCCAAAAGATTTTCTTGAAAAGGTGAAGAAAGCAAAGGAAATAGAAGGCTTCCGCTACTTGCATGTTTTGTCGCCTTGCCCAACTGGATGGAGATTTGACCCAGCAAAGAGCATAGAAATAGCAAGAAAGGCCGTCGATTCAGGCATGTGGACTTTATATGAAGCTGAATATGGAGAGATTACAAATATATACAAGCCGAAAAAGAAAATACCAGTGGAAGAATACATAAAAGGACAGGGGAGATTCCGCCACTTTACACCTGAAATGATTGCGGAATTGCAGAAATGGGTCGATAAAAAATGGGAACGCCTTTATGGCGAGAAGCCTTAACTCCTCCCTCTTTTTTAAAATTTCTTTTTTAAATTTTTAAATTCCAATATATTTTGCATACAGTGATTTTGCTGTAGAGACATCGCCTACTCCTTTAATTATTGTTCTGCCATCTTCAAATACTATAAACTCATGCTCTTCAACTTTAAAACGGAGTATGTATTCATTGTAAGTGATTTCATCCACTACATTCTTTAATTTATTGTGTAAATCCTCAAAGGAAATTTTTGATTTCATGCTTGGATTTATCTGCACAGCTTTTCTACCGCACAATACAGTAACATTGGCCTGCTTTTTTGCATCTAAAAATTCAAAAATTTTTTTGCCACAGGTAGTGCAGTCCGCTTGTTTCTCCACTTTTATTGATGTCCATGTTGCTTTCCATACATCAACATGGATTGCTTCTTTCCTAGCTTCTCTGCCAGCAAGTATTTTTATTGCTTCTGTTGCCTGCAAGGATGCTATAATATTTACAGCGGTGTTTAAAACGCCAGCAGTATCGCACGTTAGCAATGCTCCAGGAGGAGGTATTTTCTGTATCAGGCATCTAAGGCATGCTGTTTTTCCTGGTAAAATGTTCATTGTCATACCTTCTGTTGCAATAACTGCACCATAAACCCATGATATATTATGCTTAATACATGCATCATTTATTAAGAAACGAGTTTCCATGTTATCTACGCCATCTAAAACCAAATCAACGTCTTTGATTATTTCTTCAATATTTGATGGATTTACATCAGCAATAACTGTTTCAACTTCAATTTCTGAATCTATTTTTTTCAATTTCTCTGCCGCAGCAACAGCTTTTGGCAATCTTTTTTTCACATCTTCCTCATCAAATAAGACTTGGCGATGCAAATTATCCAGCTCTACATAATCTCTATCAACTATCTTTATTTTTCCTACCCCTGCTCTTGCGAGGCTGCTGGCCATTACGCTTCCTAAAGCCCCACAACCAATTATAGCAATAGATGACTCAAGCAATTTTCGCTGACCCTCTCTACCTATTTCACTCAGCAGCATATGCTTTTCATACCTTGCCATATCTCTCATTTTATCTCTCATTTTATCTCTCATTTATTTCCTCGAGCGTTTTTCTGTGTTTCGGGCAGAATTCATATTTACTCTTAAGCTGCGCGTGTATAACTTCCTCCTGCCAATGAGCATTAAAGAGTCGACAGTTTACATCGTCGCAGAATGCCTCGCCAGTGGTATGGAAAAACAATGCCTGCATTACATATCCTTTCATCACTTCTGTCATTCTCTCGTCATCATAATCAATAAATTGTCCCTTATATTCTTTTTTAAGAAAATTAATATCGAATCCCATCTGCAACTTCAAATAAAAATCTCGCGGCTTTGCAGGCGCCTCCACAATGCCTGTTGTGGAAATTAACGAAGGAAAGCTATAGATGCTAACACGGGCATGATATCTTCTGTCGCTCTCGTCCCATGTAGCAAATAAACGATTTGTAAAAACAATGTGGCAGTAGCTCCATGTTTTTTCTTCTGCAACAATCAATTCCCTGTAAATATTGCTCAGCTTAATTCCATCATATAGTATTCCAAAAGCCCTGCTTTCTCCCCTTATCAATCTTTTTTCATGTTCTACTTCCATAAGCAATGGAGAAATTTCTGCATCTTTCTTTTTTATATCTCTTATTCTAGCTCCTGCTAATTTTTTGGCAATATTTTCTATCTCCTCTTCCCTTCTTTCAGCAGCAACCAGAGAAAGAAAAAAGGAAAAAAATTCTTCTCTAACTTTTACCTCCGCCATCCTGAATTTTTTTCTTACGTATTCAGCAATTTCCTTAATATCAAGAGTTCCTAAATTTTCAGGAGTGTATAAGCAAATTATGGATGGCAGAGCATACATTTTCACTTCAATTTTTCCAGAGCAACTTCTGCTGCTTTTTTGCCTGAGAGCAACATAGCACCAAAAGTGGGTCCCATTCTTGGCAAGCCATAGGTGGTGGAAACTGCCATTCCGCACACTATCAAGCCGGGATGCACTTCTCCAGTATATTCAACAATTAAGTCCTCAGCCTTTTCAACCCACATTGCTCCGAACCCAACAGTTTTTATTGTCCCTCTCTCTTCCAGCTTTTTGACAACCATTGCATCATGTCCTGTTGCATCTATAATGACTTTGGCTTCCAAAGCTACAGGGTCAACACATGTTATCTGGCGAGGCAATGCTTCAACAGGAGTCCAGTTTACTACTATGCCTGCAACTCTGTTTTCCTCCCTCAAAACAACATCATCAAATGTTGTCATGTTTGCAAATTTCACTCCTGCATCACATGCAGCTGCTATCAGCTTTGAGCATGCATGTGGGCCGTCGGCAACATAAAGTCCCTTGGAAAATTCTTCAAAGGGTACACCAAGCTCTTCTAGCACCTTTTGCGCTGGATGACGAACAGTAATTTTGTTCATTAAATATCCGCCTATCCAGAAGCCTCCGCCAAGATAATTGTTTCTTTCCACGATAAGAACTTTGTAACCCTTTGATGCTATCTCTTTCCCTGCCATCAAACCGCTGGGTCCTGCTCCAACTATAACGCAATCACTCTCCACATATTCTGTGAACTGTTTTGCAAACTCCGCTACTATCGCACGGGTAACATCTTTCTCGCTTACCATACTGAAAATTTTTTCCTTCATCTTTTTCACCTACTCCTACAACATCTCCTCTTTAAAAAATTTTTCAATTGTTAACTCCGTTAATTTCTTCGTTCATACTTCCGCTTCTGTATCCGAGTAAATCCAAACATACCCACGTATAGCCAATCTGCTTCAGCTTATCCATCACTTTTTTGCGTAATTCTTCATCAAAAAATTTCTCTATCTCTTCTTTGCCCACTTCTATTCTTGCCAGCTTTCCATGATGTCTAACCCTAACAATTTTAAATCCCAGCTCTTTCAAAAATTTCTCAGCTTCCTCCACCATTTTAAGCTTCTTTTCTGTTATCACTTCACCATATGGAAATCTACTTGCCAGACAAGCCTGGGATGGCTTATCATAGGTTGGCAAGCCTATTTCTCTGGAAAAATATCGAATCTCTTCTTTAGTAATTCCTGCTTCCATTAAAGGGCTTATTATCCCAGTTTCCCTAGCTGCTTTCATTCCTGGACGAAAATCAGAGGCATCGTCTTTATTTGAGGCATCAAGAACATATTCTATTCCATACTTTTCTGCTATTTCTCTTAATTTTGAAAAGAGTTCTTTTTTGCAGAAATAGCATCTCTGCAATGGGTTCGATGTAAAGGCGTCATTTTTCATTTCATCAGTATAAATTATCATGTGCTTCACGCCCATTTCACTTGCAATTCTTTTTGCCTCTTCAATTTCTTCTTTTTGATAAGTGGGTGATATGGCCGTCACAGCTAAAACATTTTCTCTGCCCAGAACATCAACGCAAATTTTTAACAAAAATGTGGAATCAACTCCTCCAGAATAAGCAATCAAAACCTTTTTCATAGCAGCAATTTTTTTCTTTAAAGTTTCCAATTTTTCTTCAGATTTCATTTTTGTTCCTCATTTCTTCCAACACCTTTTTATGGATTTCATATGCTTCCTGGCTATACAAAACAAGCTTTACCAAATCCAGCCCATCACTCTCTTTCAAAAAATCTGCTATTGCCTTTATCGCTACCCTAGCAGCTTCTTCCATTGGATATCCATATATGCCAGTGCTTATCGCTGGAAATGCTATGCTTTTTATTCCATGCTGCATCGCAAGTTTCAGACTATTTTTATAGCATGCTGCCAATAACTTTTCATCTTCTTCCCTGCCAGAATAAACCGGCCCAACAGTGTGAATGACATATTTAGCAGGCAAATTATAACCCCTCGTTATCTTTGCTTCCCCTGTTTTGCATCCTCCCAGCTTCTTGCATTCTTCCCATAATTGCTTTCCAGCAGCTCTATGTATGGCTCCACTCACCCCTCCGCCCGGCGTAAGACGAGGATTTGCAGCATTGACAATTGCATCAACTTTTTCCTTTGTAATGTCTCCTTTTGCTATTTCCAATATAGCGTTGCCAATTTTTATTTGCATATGTTAAAATTTTGAATAACATATAAAATGGTTTTGGAGAACGAGTTTCATGAAAAATGATGAAGACGACAACTTCTATTTTTCATTCATGCTTATCCAAATAAAATTTTTTCTGCGTGTTTTGCCACTTCTTCCTTATACTTCTCAGGACAGCATACCATTATTGCCCATTCTGTTATACCCCTCATCTGCAATGCATTTGCTAAGGGCGTGAAATGACTGAGTGGCTTTATTTCATCTTTATCCAGAATTTTGATATCGACTTTTTTTATTCTTGGTTCTGAAAGAACTATGTCCTTGCCAGGTATATCAACAATGATGTATCCCTCTTGCAACCCAACCTTTTCCGCAATTTCATTTTCTATTTCTTCCGGATTTTCTATATCTGCTATAACTCTCTTTTCTTCCTCTCCTAACTCCTCCAATCCTTTTGCAAACGCCTTTTTGAACAATTTCCTGTATTTGAGTCTGGTTACAATATCCTTCTGATATTTGCCCATTGTCCGCAATTTTTCAATTAACTCATAATCTGTGAGCTGGGAAAAATCAAAAGGTGGAGCCCTTTCAACTGCTTTTATCAGCATTAATTCAGCAATTCTAACTGTTTTATGAAGATACACGCTTGAATACATCAGTGCTCTAGCAACAAGCATGCTTTCCAAGGCACTCACGCCTTTTCTCTCAAAAACGATATTATCCTCATAAATCTGCATTGTCTGTATTATACGATCGCTATCTATTATTCCATATGCCACGCCAGTATAATAAGCATCTCTCATCAAATAATCTATTTGGTCTGCATCCAAAGAACCATGAATAATTTCTGAAAGAAATCCTTTCTTGCCATCTAGAATATCAATAACCTCATATGCATTTATTCCATAATCCGCAAGAATTTCCTTAATGGTATAATCATATTCAAAATCGTGCAGTTTTAACTGCCCATTTATTATTTCCTTTGTTAATTCAACATGGTCTTTTCCTGTCCTAACATGAAGTAAATATTCTAAAGTATGAGAAAATGGTCCATGACCAATGTCATGCAGCAAAGCTGCGATACTCACTGCTTCATCTTCTATTTCAAGCATGTCGCATATTTTTTTTGCCATATAGCATACGCCCAAAGAATGTTCCAGTCTTGTATGATTTGCTCCAGGATAAACAAGATATGTGAAACCAAGCTGTTTTATACCATGTAATCTCTGCAACTCTGGCGTTTCCAGCAAATCTAAAAATACACCTTCAAACTTGATGTTGCCATATAAAGAATCTCTAATGTATTTTACATTCTCCATATTCCTTTTCTATATCTCTTCATGAATATAAGTATTGCTGAAGCCATGACAATAACAATCATTTCAAATCCTGGTATTTTCTCCTTTTCTCTTACAGTAATAAGTGCTTGATAGCTATCCTTGTCTCCATCGTCGTCTACAACAGTTAATGTTGCGCGATAATTTCCTTTATCTGGATACCTGTATGTTGCCTCCAGTCCATAAGCATCTATTGTGCCATCGCTATCAAAATCCCATGAATAGTTTACTATAGAGCCATCTGCATCGTAGCTTGAGCTTGCATTGAAGACAACTTCCTCATCTTGTCTGGGCTTTTCTGGCGCATAGACAAATAGCGCCACAGGCGGCGCATTCTTAACTTTTATTTCTTTTGCTATGCTCGTCTTTGCGCCATCATCATCAACAACTGTTAATTTGACTATATATGTGCCATCATCTGCATATTTCCAAGTTGCATTCTCGCTGTAACTTATATTCCCGTTTCCGAAGCTCCAAGTGTAATTTACTATGCTGCCATCAGAATCATAACTGGTTGAAGTGAAGGTCACGCTCTGCAAATCTGTTGGTTCAATTGGCTGCCATGTGAAGTTTGCTACTGGAGGAACATTATTAACAAGGATTGCTCTTGAAATACTGCCTTTATCTCCATCATTATCAATGATTGTTAGAGTTATGAGATATACTCCATTATCTGCATATTTATGGCTTGGTTTCTTACTATAGCTTACATTTCCATCTCCAAAATTCCATGTATAATTTACTATGTTGCCATCCATGTCGTAACTCTTTGAAGTGAATTCTATGGTATCCAGGTCTGTTGGATTGTCCGGAGAATAATCAAATTTTGCTACTGGAGGAACATTTGCTACAAATATTTCTTTTGTTATCCATGAGGTTGCTCCATCATCATCTATAACTGTTAAATTAACAATATATGTTCCA
>JAPDJQ010000047.1 GCA_029259015.1 Thermoplasmatota archaeon
AGGATGGAATGGATGAGAAACTGGATGGTGTGAGAGCTACAGAACAAATTCTGAAAATAGATCCTAAAGCTAATATATGGGGCTATACAGCATGGTTTGATACAGACTGGGCAGAAAAGTTAAAGGAGGCAGGAGTCAAAAAAATCGTGGAAAGACCCATATCTTTCCAAAAATTTGTGAATATGGTGAGGAAATTTTTGCGGAGATAACTTAGCTACCCATTTCAAACTCGTGCTCTCTTATTCTCTCTGGATTGTTAATCAATTCTTTCAAATTCATTTTTAAAATTTCAATCAGTTCCTCCATATTCATATCCACTTTTCTCTTTCTTCCTATAGGGTTGCAGAATGAAATTATTTCTTTGTAAAGGAATGGATGTGATATACCTAATTCCTCTATCCTTTCCATTGCCTGCCTCGCCAATGTATCAAGTTCAATAAGTTTTTGTGCAATATTTTTCCTGTATTCATATGCCTCGCTTATTGTTTCTTCACGAAATGCGTCAACTCTTCTCGCCATGGATTCATAGGCTGAACCAAAGAATTTTGGTTGCATCTCATATGTCAAGCCAAGAGTTATGAAATATGGATATTCGATTGCATCTAGCACTTCGGTGTCATTTTCCCTAATGTCTGGTTTCTCGTCAAGTATAATTCTGTATACGTTTAAAGCAACATAACATTTTTCCTTTAGAGACATTGTTTTTTCAATATTCAATTCCATTAACTCATTTGCGTATTTTTCAGGGATGAGTATGCACGGCAATTCTTTTATTCCCATCTGTTGTGCAGCCAAGAATCTATGCTGTCCGTCTATTATTGTATATTTCTCTTCCCCTTCCTTTTTTATTATAATAAGAGGTGTGACAAAACCTATTTTTCTTATGGATTCCATAAGCCTTTTTATATGATAATCTGACGGCTTTCTCTGTATTTCTATAACTTTTAGCATCTCAACTGGCACAATCATTATCTGCTGGGAATATTTATGCAATGGTTCTGTAATCTCCCCCAGCTTTTTCACTTTCATATCCATCCCATGACAATTTATATAGCTTACAATAAAAATTTTTCTGTGAAATCCTTATTATTTAGGCAAGTATAATTAGCTGGCTGTGCCAAAAATATCTATAGGCAAACGAAAAATTTATAAATATCACATGATTATGAGATTCTCTAGGAGTGAAAACATCTCAATGAAACACGCCTCTAAGAAAATGGATGAATTAAGGCAAAAGGTTGAGGAACTGGAGTTATTTCAAACCATATTTGATAATGCAATGGATGGAATTCTTGTATTGGATATCGAGACAAAAAAATTTTATCTTGGGAATAAAAAAGCGTGTAAAGCGCTCGGTTATACTCCTGAAGAACTAACAAAACTGGGAATAGAAGATATTCATCCAAAAGAAGAACTTAAACACATTGAAGAAGTGCTTGAAAGAACAGCCAAAGGAGAATCTACGTTAGCGAGGGATCTGCCAGTAAAGAGAAAGGATGGCAGTATTTTCTATGCCGACATTTATTACATTCCAGTTGAAATGGCAGGAAAAATATATATGAAAAGCATCCTAAGAGATGTTACAGAAAGAAAGGAAGTGGAAAGAGCTCTCGAAAAAGAAAAAGAGAGAGCACAAAAATATCTTGACATAGTAGAGGTTATAATTATGGCTCTGGATATCAATGGGAATATTACGCTAATCAACAATAAAGGTTGTGAAATTCTGGGGTATAAAAAAGAGGAAATAATAGGTAAAAACTGGTTTGATACTTTTCTTCCTGAAGGAGTTAGAGATGAGCTGAAAAAAGTTTTTAAAAAATTGATGAAAGGAGATGTTGATGCAGTCGAACGTTACGAAAATCCCATTCTGACAAAAAGTGGTGAGGAGAGAGTTATTGAATGGCGCAACAGCATTTTAAGAGATGAAGAAGGTAATATTATTGGTGTGCTCAGTTCTGGACTGGATATTACAGAGCGAAAGAGGATGGAGGAGGCGTTGAAAGAAGCTTTACAGAATGAGAAAGAATTTAAACTAAAAACCGCCCATTACTTTTTCAACCCCATTGCAATTGCAAAGGGCTATCTTGAACTTGCTATGGAAGAGGGAGGCGAAAAAGAAAAGATAAAGAAAGCTATTATTGCCATAAATAGGGTAGAAAAAGTTGTTAAAAATGTTACACAAAGAGGGGAGGTAGTTGAGTGAAAAAATATTGATTATTGATGATGAGCCCGACATGCACGAATTGCTGAAGGTACATCTTAACAAAATTGATGGCGTTGAAATATTAAGCGCTTATTCTGCAGAAGAGGGAGTGAAGAAATATAAGGAATTATATGAAAAAGGAGAGAGACCTGCCCTGGTTATTATGGATTTGAATTTATCAGGAAAGGAAGAAAGCATATATGATGAAATGCCGGAAGAAATGGATGGAGTGGTGGCAACAAGAGAAATTTTGAGGATAGATCCTTCAGCCATAATATGGGGCTACACAGCATGGTTTGGCACGAAATGGGCAGAAAAATTGAAAGAGGCTGGAGTTAAAAGGGTTGTTGGCAGACCATTACCATTCAAAGACTTTGCGGAGATGGTTGAAGATTTTTTGCGGAAGTAAATTTATGTTAAAGCATATACAAGAATATAAATCCCTGCAATTATGACTATTGCTCCTCCTATTCTCTCTATATATTTTAGGAGATTTTTTGCTTTATCTAGAATAACATCTTTAGCCATTGAAACTGCTAGAGTTACCCCCACAATAAATATGGCGATTCCAACTGAATATATGAAGGAGAGGAGGAGACCATAAACAAAATTGAAAGAAGAGAATGCTCTTAGCATAATACTTATGAAAATTGGTGCTGTGCATCCTAAAGCCGCTAAAGCATACAAAATGCCATATATGAATAGGCCAGTGTATCCCTCTTTTTTTGATGCCTGTACGGGAACAGAAAATTTTATCGTTTTCCCCAGCAACATGGAAATGCCTAAAAGGATAATTATTACTGCGACAACTATCTCTATATTTTGTGTGTTTTCCTTTATTGCTCCTCCAATTTCTTCTCCAGCAAAAGAAATTATGCTTCCTATTATGAGGAGGAGGGAAACAGCTCCTGCTGCACATATCAGTCCGCCAAGAAGACCATTTTTTATGCCTTCCTTTTTGGTTGCAAGATAATATGAAATGTAGGCTGGCAACATCGGAAAAGCACATGGTGAAAAGAAAGCAATCACACCTGCAATAAATGAAAATACAAAGTCTTCAAACATTTTCATCCCTTGATTATACTGAGTAGTTTTTCTTTTTCTGTTACGCCTGAGTGAGAGTATAGTATTTTTCCATCCTTTCCAATAACAACAATTTTTGGTATCGCAACAACATTGTATTTTGCTGCTACTTTTTCTTCTGCAGTATCTCTTGCAAAAATCCATGTTGCATTATATTTTTCCATGAAACTCTTGATTTGCTGGATGTTTTCACTTAAATCAATATCTATTGATATAATGACTGTGTCATTTCCAATTTCTTTTGATAAAGATACCAATTCTTCCATTTGCTTTTCACATGGAGTGCACCAAGTAGCCATAAAATCTAGAATGACAATTTTTCCTTTAAAATCATGCAATGAAAAGCTATTTCCATCCACATCCTTCAATGTAAAATCAGGGGCATTCTCCATGCCTTGTAGACAACCTGAAAACAAAAACAATACCATTATTCCAGATATTTTAAATATGGATTTCATTAATAACAGGAATATTACGGCGTATTTATCTTTTTTTACAATTTAACAATAGTTAAATTTTAATATATGCTATCCTTTTTGAATTGGTGAAAAAATGAAAAGGTTGTTGCCGATATTTATTGCCATAATGCTGGCACTTGCTTTGCCAGCAGAAATAAAGGCAAATAACAACAACAATAATCCACCTTCTAAACCAACTTTACAGGGTCCAACAGAAGGAGAAGCAGGAAAAAGTTATACTTATACTGCAACATCTACAGATCCAGATGGAGATAAGATATATTATTGCTTTGACTGGGGAGATGGAAATGAATTCTGTACAGATATGGTAAATTCTGGGCAAAGCGTGCAAGCATCTCATACATGGCAGGAAAAAGGAACATATGTGATAACAGTAACAGCAACAGATGAGCATGGTGCCAAAAGTGAGCCAGCTACTTTGCAAGTAAAGATGCCATTGGTGATTACAGGAAATAACTTAAAAATAGTAAAGCCGAGACATGGCATATACCTCTTTGGAATAAAAGTGTTGCCCATAATAGGGCAGATTGTGATAGGAGATGTTACAGTTAAAGTTGATGCAGACAGTGACATAAAAAGGGTTGAATTTTTATTGCCACTGGCATGTCACTGTGGGAGGGAAATAATGCATGTCGATACTACACCACCTTTTGAATGGGAATGGAAAATGGATTACGATGATGATGAAATAAGAGACGAGGGATTTACAGAATTATACGTTAGAGGCTATGACGCAAACTGGAATGAGTACGGCGATGGAATAACACTCTATAAGGTGAAGCTATGAAAAGGTTTTTGCCAATTCTTTTTCTATTTTTGTTTTCTTTTGCAAACGCTGCATCAATAGACAATATTTACTGGGAGCCAAAGGAACCAAAACCCGGCGATGACATCACAGTATATGCAGAGATAACAGGAAATGTTAGTAAGGTTAAACTGCAGTATTGCATAGGGGATGCCTGTTATTTTGAAAACATGGTAAAGGAGGGTAATCTATGGAAATTTGTTATAGATGGAAGTAAAGTCACTAAAGGAACAATAGAAGTAAATATAAGCATAGAAAACGGGGAGAAGATTTTCAAGACAGCAGATATTATTGTGAAAGAAAGGAAAACACCAGGTTTTGAACTGCTTGCTATGCTGGCTGCAATTGCAATGATTATAGCAAAAATTAAAATAAGAAAATGATTGCAGAGACATGAAGAGATATCTTGTCATAATTTTCCTCCTTCTTGCATTTTTCGCTGCAGCAAAGGTAAAGGGCAATATTTTTGCAGAGGAGATGACTGCAACCAGCTGCCACGCGTGTCCGGCGGTGGCGGAAATTCTGCATGAAATTTATTCATCCCATGATTATCCTTTTTATTATGTTGCAATGGTTACAGATAAAAACGATTTGGCAGCAGAAAGAGCAAGAGAATATAATGTATACGGATATCCAACAACATTCTTTGATGGCGGCTATGAAGTTATTTTTGGAAAACAAGATATGCAATATTTCAAAAATGCGATACAGAGTTGCCTAGAAAGGCAAAGAGCAAATGTAAAAATTAATCTGGGAGTAAAATGGCTGGGAGAAAATAGTATTGAAATAGATTTGGGTGTGAAAAACAATGGAAATGAAGATTACAATGGATTTTTGAAAGTATATGTGGTTGAGCCAGTTTCAAGATGGAAAGATTATGATGGCAAACCATACCATTTTGGATTTTTAGATTATGCAGTAAATGAGGATATATCATTAGCTCCTGGCGAAAAGATAAACAAACAGAGTATTTGGAATGGAAGTGAAAGAGGATATGAAATAAGCAAGGACAACATAATGGCAATAGCCGTGGTTTTTAATGCAAATGGCAATACAAAATATTCAGATCCTCCAGAAAATAACCATCCATTTACTGCCTATTATGTTGATGCCTGCACTGCTGCAAAACCCTCGCCAGATGAACCGCCTTCCCTGCAGTTTATCAAAAAACCTGGAAACGTTACTGGCTACAGATATATCAGTTTTGAATGGACTGGCAGCGATGACCATGGAAATGTCCTATTCTCCTATAAACTGATGAATTATGATAAAGACTGGAGTGACTGGAGTAATATAACGCATGCAGAGTATGCAAATTTGCCAGATGGAGAATATGAATTTTTGCTGAGAGGAAAAGATAATATTGGACAGATCAGCCAGATAAGCTGGAGATTTATTGTTGATACCTCTTCTCCAAGAGTCGTAGAGCATTATCCAAAAGCGAACGCAAAAAATGTGCCAGTGTATGTTACGATAAGAATAAAATTTTCACATGAAATGAATAAAAAGTCTGTAGAAAATGGCCTGGAAATAGAACCATATGTTGATTACACAGTTCAGTGGAAAAACGCAAATGAAATTCTAATATATCCTCAGACACTGAATTATGAAACAAAATATACTGTTATAATTAGAAATGCTTACAGGAAAAGCGGACAAATGCTGCAGTATTACGAATTTTCTTTTGAAACGTCTGCCATGGATGTTACTCCACCACATATTCTATATGTGAAGCCCCTAAATGCTGAGCTAATAGGCAATATAGAAATAAAATTTTCAGAACCAATGGATACACTGCTGCATAGAGCTATAGAAATAGAACCTTGGGTTCCATTTACTTATGAATGGAAGGAAAACGATACTCTGCTGGAAATAAAATTTTCACACTATAACATAGGAAGCTATAACATCACAATTACCACCTATATCACTGATAAGTATGGCAACAATATGGAGAAAAATTTCACTTTTTATGTTTACATAACCCCTCCAAAAATTATATACAGTAACATAGAAGATGGTGAAAGAAATGTCGCTCTTCATACTCTGCTGGAAATAAAATTTTCGCATGAAATGGATCAGCAATCAGTTGAAAAAAATCTGAATATATCTCCAGAATGCACCCATAACATCTCATGGAGTGACAGCACTCTTCTGATTGACATGCAGCTCGAATATGGAAAGATATATTATGTCAATATCTCAAAAAATGCCAGAGATATAAGAAGTATAAAAATGGAAAAGAATTTCTCCATACATTTTTCCACACTAAAAGAAATTGAAAGAAACGGAGGGAAAAATGAAACACCGTCCTTCATGCTATTGATGGCTATAATTGCCATTCTGCTGGCTACAAAAAGAAGAAAGCTAAAATAAGATTTTTTCCATCAAATATGCTGGAGAACCATCCGTATAAAAATCATTTATCCTTTTCTTTATAATGAAACCGTTCTTTTCATAGAATTTTATTGCCTCCTTATTATCGGTTCTCACCTCCAGATATACTCTCCTTGTATCGGGAAAGCGAAATAAAAGTTCCCTCAGCAACATGCTCCCTATCTTTTGTCTCCTATAATCTTTATCAACTGCAAGCATCAATATTCGCAATTCATTCAAAGAAGGCTGCACCGCAACTATAAAGCCTGCTATTCTACCGTTTTTCTCTGCAACTAAAAAGCCATTTGGATTAATCTGCCACAGATACAGGAAAAAGTCTATGGTATATTCTTCCTGCAAGGAGGTGGCAGCGATTCTCGCCACTTCATCCAAATCTTCATATTCAAATTTTCTAATTACCATCTGAACTCAAAGGCAAGGGCATTTGTAGGGCAGATATCAATACATTTTCCACATCTGATGCATTCTCCGCTTCTATTATCATAAGGCATATTTATCTGCATCGGGCACACACCAGCGCATTTGAAGCATTTTATGCATTTTTTCTCATAGTATTTGAGCTGTAGCAGACTGATTTTATTAAACTGGGCCATCATCGCCCCCACAGGGCAAAGATGACGGCACCACCCTCTTGTCATCAAAAATATGAGTATGAAAAAGCCAGCTACATTAATCATTTTTGGAATAAAAAATACAGTAAACGTATAACCGTTTGGATCCATAGCCAGATAGGGTAAAGTCGCAGTTAATCCTCCTATAGGGCATATATCTGTATATGCAAGCTTTTCTGTTAAGTAGCAGACAGGAGGAATCGCCAGCAAAATAGCATATTTCAGGAGTCTCATTTTGCTATCGAGTTTGCTCTTTGTTCTTCTGCCCTTCGCTAAATCCTGCAGAAAGCCTATCGGGCATGCCCATCCGCATGCTGCCCTTCCAAATATTATGCATGCGAAACCTATAAGACCAGCAAGATATACAAGCAAATACCAGCTTCTGTCAGCAAATGCATGTTCCAATACACCAATAGGGCATGCCATCAATGCATAGGGACTTTCCCAGCAGTAAAAGTATGTATAAATTAAGCCAGTTGCCCCAAAAACAAATGCAGCATTACTTATTAAAAGGAAACTCAGTTGAGAAGCAAGCCTTTTTTTCTGCAACCCTCCCCTATATCTTTTTAAAGCAATGAAAGCTCCTATAGCAAGTGGGATGCAAAGATATGCAAGAGGACAACCTGCACAATTAAGATTGCAAATCATATTTTTCCTCCTTTGCCTTTTCCAATATATTTATAAGCTCATTTATATCTGGCCTGCCACCTTCCCCATTTGCTTCCCCAGAGAAGGCATACCAGTAAATGGTTCCATTTTTTTCAAAAAGTATAACTGTTGTTGGAGTGCCAGTATCTCCTTTTGGAGTATATATTCTTATTGCTTCTCCTTTTTCATCATCATATGGTGCATTTATGGAAAATAGCTGGATATAGCTGAAATTGGCGGTTATGCTGCCATTTTCCTCACTTCCCTTAACCAAATCAGCCTTTTTCATTGCTTCCCACTGCCTCTCGCATGGCTCACAACTTGGTCCCCAGAAAAAGAGCATAACAACTTTTTGCTTGCTAGCATTCACCACCCAATCTGGATGTGGAGGTATGCCCTTATTATTATAGTGATCTGGATATTCCACCCAGAATTCCTCAAATTTTACAGCTTTTGGTTCCATTGCAATACAGCCAAGGCATCTGGCTATATTCAATGATTTTACACTGTCATATGCAATATTTGCACCTGCTGCAAAGATAATTAACGCCGCCACTAAATATATGGCCTTCTTCATCATATCCCTATCTGAAGGGGATTAACAATTTTTTTGAGTACTGCTATTGCAGATAAAGATGCTAGATAACTTGTACTTGGATTCTTAGGGTTTGGCAAATTTTCCACCTCCGCCCTTAATCTTCCAAACTTTCCGTGCGCTAGTATTTTATGGCTGTTGAATTTTATCACAGGATCTGCCACAACCTTTACCTTTGTTTTATCAAAGCCTATGCCCGCTAAAGATAAACAGGCAGCAACATTTATATTTCTCGGAAAAAGTTTGACTGCTTCCCTAGCATTCCCATCAAATAAGATTGTTCTCTTCTCAAAATGCTTTCCAAATGCTTCTGGTGATTTTGTTGTGACGAGAGTGACTTCATCTAGGCCGCCTATACTTGCAGCTTTTATACCATCTAAGCCTGCTACTGCTCCTGATGGCAAATAAATCTTGCATCTATTTTTCTTCGCTTTTTCAACAAGTTTTTCTCTAAAATCGTCATCAAAAAGGGCGCCTATAGACATTACTATCAAGTCTTTTTTAGCCTCAATAACCTTTTCTGCATATTCATAAACTGCCTGCTGAGAAGCTGCTTCGAAAACTATGTCAACCAAAGACAGGAAATTCTCCACCTTTTCAAATTTTGCTTTCTTCAGCTCTTCTGCCAGCTCCTTCGCCTTCTCTTCCACCACATCATACAAGTAAATTTCTTCAATTTCTTCCATTTCATCTGCAGCCTTTGCAACATCACTTCCAATGACGCCGCATCCAATGATGCCTATTTTCATGAAAATAATATTGAAGTTCTGTATAAATAAATAACCTTAAAGAAAATACAGGATGCATTTACTTTGCCATTTTTATGAAGTATTCATGAATTCTTGTATCATCTGTAAGCTCCGGATGAAATGATAGCGCCAGAATATTATCTTGCTGACAGGCAACAATATAATCATCCAGTTTTGCCAGAATATCTACATTACTGCTAACTTTTAATATGGCCGGGGCTCTTATGAAAACTGCTTCAAAATCTCCTATCCCTTTTATATCCAACTTTATCTGGAAACTTTCTCTCTGTCTTCCAAATGCATTTCTCTTTACCCATATATCCATTAATTCTAGCAGTTTCGTTTTTGTTTTTCTTACTTCCTCATCCCCATGCTTTGCCAGCAAAATGCTTCCTGCACATGTTCCCATCACTGGCTTTCCTTCTCTGGCTGCCTTCTTTATTTCTTCAGCCACCGAGCTTTTGTGAATTAACTTGCTGATTGTTGTGCTTTCTCCACCTGGCAGTATAATTGCATCGCTTTTTGCCACTTCTTCCTTATCAATTGTTGCAAATGCTTTGCCCTCTATTCCAAGCTTTTTTAATGCTTTATTGGCTGCAACAACATGTTCTTCGACATCACCTTGAGCAGCTATAACAGCAATCTTCATAATCCTCTTGTCTGTAATTGCTCGGCAAGTTTCTCTATTTCCTGTCCCTTCATTGCCTCTCCCAGTCCTTTAGAAACTTTAGCAACTATGGAAGCGTCTCTCCAGTTTTCCGTTGCCTCAACAATTGCCCTAGCATATTCTGGAGGATTTGAGGATTTAAATATGCCTGAGCCCACAAAAACTCCATCTGCTCCCAGATGCATCATGAAAGCAGCATCTGCTGGCGTTGCTATTCCTCCTGCTGCAAAATTTACAACTGGCAGTCTGCCCATTTTCTTTACTTCCTGCAACACTTCATATAATCCCTTTACAATGTCTTCAAAAGTATATTCTTCGTAGATGAGATCATCATCTTTTAATTTTATTCCTTCGTTGCTAACACTTTCAGCCAGCCTTTTATATGGCAAAGCATATGATAGCGCAACTTCGTTTAGCTCTGTGTCATCCATCTTCTTAACCTTTTCTATTGCAAAATTCATGAGTCTCATGTGCTTGACTGCTTCCACAACATTACCTGTACCAGCTTCTCCTTTTGTCCTTATCATTGCCGCCCCTTCCCATATACGGCGGCAAGCCTCGCCAAGGCTCCTTGCTCCACATACAAAAGGCACGATAAATTTTTTCTTATTGATGTGGAAGAATGTGTCAGCAGGCGTAAGAACCTCGCTCTCGTCAACCATATCAACACCTAATGCTTCCAGAGCTTTTGCTTCTATTATGTGGCCTATTCTGCATTTTGCCATTACTGGTATGGTCACAGCATCCATTATTTCTTCTATTTTCTTTGGATCAGCCATTCTGGCGACGCCTCCACTTGCTCTAATATCAGCTGGCACTCTATGCAAAGCCATTACTGCAACAGCTCCCGCCTCCTCTGCTATTTTAGCCTGCTCTGCGTTTGTGACGTCCATGATAACACCGCCTTTTTGCATCTTTGCAAATCCTCTTTTTATCAGTTCTGTTCCAAATCGCAGTTTTTCCAAATCCATGTTTTCCATATAAAAGGTGATATATAAATTCTTTTTCCGATGATTTCCTGTGAATTCAAGAAATGAAAATAAGCATGAATAGAATAGCCAACGAAAGCATCTGCTGAAATGAAGAAGTGAAAAAACTTGTTAGATACGCGTATAGAAGATGTGTAACAACATTCTTACCATATTCATTTTTCAGGTTAAATTAATTTGAGTATTGCATCTTTTTCATTTTTCTTGGTAAAATTTAAATACAGAAGCAATTTGAATGGTTATGAAAATAAAAAACCTGGGAATTAAAACAATTGAAGCAAGAAGATTTATTAAGGATTTTTCCCGCCCGATGAATATAAGAATAGATCACAATAGCAGTGTAACTTCATTTTCATATAAAGGAGATAATGAAGCTCATGTAGAGTTTGAATATGTTGCAAGTTATGGAGCTGTAGGAGTGATAAAATTTGAAGGGGAATTTATTTTTGAAAGCGACAAAGCAAAAGAGGTTGCAGAGAGATGGCAGAGCAAGAAAAACATGCCGAATGAAGTGGCATCACAGATACATACTGCAATTATGCATTACTGTGTGCCGGAAGCTGTTATAATTGCAAGAGAACTGAAACTTCCTCCACCAATTCCACTGCCTCAAATAAAATTTGATAAAGGAGGGATAAAGGGTTCAAACAAATTTGGACCTGAAGTTGCATAAAATATTTTAAACACCCTTCTATTTCTCCTTAAAATGGACGCTAAAAACTACCCAAAAATGGAAGAAGAGATTTTAAAGTACTGGGAAGACAATGATATATTTGAGAAAAGCCTAAAGAAAAGAGAAGGAAGCAAGAAATTTGTTTTTCTTGAAGGGCCACCAACAGCAAATGGCTTGCCACATCCAGGACATGTTTTAACCAGAACGATGAAAGATGTTGTTTTACGCTACAAAACAATGAAAGGATATTACGTGGCAAGAAGAGCTGGATGGGACACCCATGGATTGCCAGTTGAAATAGAAGTGGAAAAGCTACTTGGACTAAAAAATAAGCAGGAAATAGAAAAATATGGAATTGAAAGATTTAATGAGGAATGTAAAAAGAACGTGTTTAAATATGAAGAAGCCTGGAAAGAGATGACAAGGCGAGTGGGCTTCTGGATTGATATGGAAAATCCTTACATCACCTTAGACAATAAATATATAGAATCTGTATGGTGGTCCTTAAAAGAGGCATGGAAAAAAGGCTTGCTTTTCCGTGGTCATAAAGTAACACCTTATTGTCCAAGATGTGGAACAACTCTTTCCTCTCATGAAGTGGCACAGGGCTATAAAGAAGTAGAAGATCCTTCCATTTTTGTTAAATTTAAAATTAAAGGAAAAGATGAATATTTTCTCGCTTGGACAACAACACCCTGGACTCTAATCTCAAATGTTGCTCTTGCCGTTCACCCTGAAGAATGGTATGCAAAAATAGAATACATGGGAGAAAAAATAATAATGGCAGAAGAAAGGGCGGCGGTATTGCTCAAAGGTAAGGAATATGAAATAATTGATAGATGGCAGGGTAAGGAGCTCGAAGGAATAGAATATGAACCCCTTTACAAATTTATCGAACCCGATAAGAAATGCTGGTTTGTTATACTGGCGGATTTTGTTACAATGGATGAAGGAACAGGCATAGTTCATATTGCCCCAGCTTTTGGCGAAGAAGACTATGAAGCAGGCAAAAAATATGATTTGCCTGTTGTGCAGTTAGTTGATATGGAAGGAAAATTTAAGGAAGAAGTTAAACCATGGGCAGGTAAATTTGTTAAAGAAGCAGATGAAGAAATAATTGAGGATTTGAAGAAGAGGGGATTGTTGGTAAGTAGACAGATATACAGGCATCAGTATCCATTCTGCTGGAGATGCGATTCCCCCTTACTTTATTATGCCATAGAATCATGGTTTATAGGCATGTCAAAGCTTCGCAGCCAGCTTGTTGAAAACAATGAAAAAATAAATTGGTATCCAGAGTATATCAAATACGGCAGATTTGGAGAGTTTATTAAAGAGGCAAGAGACTGGGCTTTGTCCAGAAAAAGATACTGGGGAACACCTTTGCCAGTATGGATATGTAAGAACTGTAAAAAGGAGATTTGCATAGGCAGTATAGAGGAACTTAAGGAAAAGGCGATAAATCTTCCAGATAAACTGGATTTGCATCGCCCGTATGTTGATAGAATTTTGCTTCGCTGCCCTGATTGCAGTGGAGAAATGAATAGAGTAGAGGAGGTAATAGATGCATGGTATGATTCAGGCTCTGCATTTTTTGCACAATGGCATTATCCATTTGAAAATGAGGAAAAATTCTGGCAAAATTTTCCGGCTGATTTCATATGCGAAGCCATTGATCAGACGAGAGGATGGTTTTATTCCTTGCTTGCCGTCTCAACCCTAATATTCAATGAACCCTCTTACAAAAATGTGCTCACACTTGGCTTAATTCTTGATGAGAAGGGGCAGAAGATGTCAAAGAAAGCCCGCAACTATATTGAACCAAATGAAATTTTTGAAAAATATGGTGCAGATGCCCTGAGATGGTATTTAATCTCCGCCTCCCCACCATGGCAGCCAAAGAGATTTTATGAAAAGGCTGTGAAGGAAGTGCTTAGCAAATTTTTGCTCACCTTATGGAATGTATTTTCATTCTATAAAACATACGCATCCCTGGACAAATTTGACTATGAAAAGGATTGCATCGAAGTGCAGAAAAGAGAAATAATAGACAAATGGATTTTATCAAAGCTGCACAATCTGATTAAAGAAGTGGACGAAAGAATGGATAGCTTTGAAGTCCATAAAGCAGCTAGGAGCATTGAAGAATTTGTAATAGAAGATTTAAGTAACTGGTATATCAGAAATTCTCGCAAACGTTTCTGGATCGAGGAAAGGAGTATGGACAAAATGGCCGGGTATTCGACACTTTACGAAGTTTTAACAACATTATGCAAACTGGCTGCTCCTTTTGTACCATTTATTTCTGAAAAAATTTATCTGGAGATGGAAAGGAACGAAAGCGTCCACTTGTGTGATTATCCCAAATATAACGAAGAAATGATAGATAATGAACTTGAGAAGAAGATGGAAGTTGTGAGAAAAATTGTTGAGGAGGCAAGGGCTTTAAGAGCAAAGAATGGCATCAAACTCCGCTATCCTTTGCAGGAGATAATCATTGTGACAAATGAGAACATTGCAGAAATGGCTGAACTCATAAGAGAAGAAATAAATGTGAAGGATGTTGTTTTTGTCAGCAATGATGAAACATTTATGGAAAAGATGGCAAAGCCAAATTATTCGAAGCTTGGACCAAAATTCAAGGACAAGGCAAAGGAAATTGCAGAGATTATAGAAAAAACAGCTGTTAGCAAACTCAAAGGAATGAAAATTGAGATAGATGGCGAAGAATATGAAATAAGCGAGGAGGACTTTATAATTGAAAAGAGGGCAAGGGAGGGATATGCCGTCAGCGAGATAGACGGAATTGTCATTGCATTGAATACGGTGCAGACTCCAGAGTTACTAGCAGAAGGATTTGCGAGAGAAATTATAAGAAGGATACAGGAAATGAGAAAGGAAATGGATTTAGAAATGGAAGAGAAAATAGAAGTTGAGATAAATATTGAGAAAGATAGACTAGGAGAATGGGAGAACTATGTCAAAAACGAGACAAGAAGCAAAGAAATAATCTATAAGGAAAAGCCAGAAGGAGAGCATGTGAAGGAATGGGACATTGAGGGAGAGAAAATAATAATAGGAATAAAGAGAATTGGAGAATAAATTCTCAAAGTTTATTAAATATCTTGGCTTTTTTAAATTGATGGTGAGAGAAAGCTATAGAGGGGGAACGGAAAAATACGATTTTTCTCCCCTGTCGATTTCAAGAATGCTTATCTTGTTCTTTCTTCCCTTTACTGCCTATTCTCTTGGATTTCTCCCGCCTTTTGTTATTTTTCTTCTTGCCTTTCCACTCTTTGATTTTGGAAATGTTTTGCATGTTTTCATTTTTCCTTTCTTTGTAATGGCAGAATTTCTGCTTTTTATTATAACCGAATCTCTTGTTCCAGCGGTATTTATAAAAGCATTGAATATTAAATGTGAGGAAGGAGAATATGATTTATCCATAAAAGATAAGAATTTTTTTATGCTTGCCCTGCATGCTCTGCTCTATCGCCCCCCTTTAATGTTGCTGGGCATTTTCAAGTTGCTGCCGATCCGCATGATATTTTTGCGGCTTGCTGGCCTAAAAGTTGGGAAAACTGCTTTGATTCCCGGCACAGAGCTCATTTATGACCCCTATGTAACGGAAATAGGGGAAGGAACTCTTCTTGGCGGATATGTCAAAATAGCTGGACATCTGGTAGAGGAAAAGCTTGTTGTGAAGAAGGTAAGAATAGGCAACAATTGCATTATCGGAGCTGATTCGCTTATTTTCCCTGGAGCGGTTATTGAGGATGATGTTATTGTTGGGGCAAAGAGTCTGGTTACAAAAGATCAGGTGCTTCAAAAAGGAAAGATATACGGAGGTATACCAGCAAAAGAAATTGGAAGGAAAAGCAAATAGCTATTTATTCACTTCTATTATGCCCTCCTCTGTTATTATCGCCGTTATGTATTTTGCTGGAGTAACATCAAAAGCAGGGTTTCTCGCCTTTTTCGGTTTCCAAGGATATATGCTCGTCACTTCCTCCTCATTTCTCTCCTCAATTTTTATTTTGCCTCCGTCTTCAATACTTTCATCGAATGTGCTCAATGGAGCAGCAACATAAAAAGGAATGTCATTTTCCTTTGCCACAACTGCTTTTTCATAGGTACCTATTTTATTTGCAACATCATAATTTGCTGCTATTCTATCTGCGCCAACTATAACCAAATCCACGCTTCCATTTTTCATGAAATAGCCTGCTGCATTATCTGCTATTATTGCATGCTCTACACCTTCCTGCTCAAGTTCCCATGCTGTCAGCAAACCCTGCAAACGAGGCCTAGTTTCATCAACCCACACAAATATGTTTTTATCCTTTGCCATTCTTATTGGAGCTAAGGCAGTACCATAATCAACTGTAGCCAGAGCACCAGCATTACAATGGGTTAAAATACGAGCATTTTTGGGGATGAGCTTTTTGCCGTTCTCACCTATTTTCCGGCATTTTTCTATTATGCCTTCCACATATTCATCAGCTGCCTTTAATGCATCTTCTCCATACTCTATTTTTTCCAGCATATAATCGACAGCATAAAATAGATCATGGGCTGTTGGCCTGGTTGACTTAAGCAATTCTGCTGCCTTTTCCACATCATCTGCCATTGCCACTCCATAGGCAGCAGCGCATCCTATTGCCGGAGCTCCTCTAACAACCATTTCCTTTATGGCATATGCCACATTTTCAACATTTTTTGCCTCAAAAATCTCAAGTTTTGCCGGCAGTTTTCGCTGATCGATCAATTTTAAGCACTCATCCTCATACCACAAACTCCTCATTTCCTTGCCACCTACAAGCATTTTAATTCCTCCAAAGCTTTTTTCAAATCGATACCAACCGCCACACTACCATGATTTTTTAAATTTATTAGATTTGCGAATCTTAAAGCTTTCAATGCTTCTATTGCTAGCTCGACGCTTCCAGCAGGAGCATGTTTCTCTGTTGTTGGAGCATCTTCAAATATTTTATGTGTATGAATGATTGCATTTACTTCCGGCTTACGATAAATAAACCAGTGCATTGGTGTTTCTATGGATGGGTTTTTCAAACCTATTGCTAAAGCTATGTCTGTAACACCATTATAATCAACAACTTCAACAAAATCCTCATTGCCTAAATTACCCAAGTCAGCACCACTTGCCGTAATGATGATTCGCTTTCCATATCTAACGCTTATATTGCCAAAATTCCCCGGCACCAGCCCCTTTTCCTTTACGATTCTACCAGCTTCTTTAATTTCCTCTGTTAATGGATTCTTTACTTCTTCCTTGGAGAGAAAAATTGTTTTCATGGTAGAGGTATCATGCAGAGAAAAATAAAATCTTCATCGCCTTTATTTTTGAACTGATGCACTTCATTAGGTTCAACATATGCAAAATTTCCTGGCTTTAAAGGATATTCTTTGCCATTTTCATCAACAAGAGCGCCCTCTCCAGCAAGAACAAAAACCTCATGCTCCCAATCATGCTTGTGCAACGGAGTGTGCCCGCCTTTTTTTATTGTGAATCGGCGCATTGCAAAGGTTCTGCCAATTTTTTCATCAATGAGCCACTGTATTTTTACTTCCTTGGCTCCTTCTTCCTTAACATCCTCCATTTCCACTTCTTTATAATTTTTAACGAACATGATTTGAAATGAACTATAAGTTTATAACGATTCTCTTTGAATTATCAAGGAAGTGCCAAGAATTTTTGAAAAATGGAAGGAGGAGTTTATTTGGCTGTTGTGCATTCATGCTTCAATTATCTCCTGCTTCTTTTATGAATACAGACATGAAAAACAGCTTATCCAACATTCATTCACTAATTCTTAACATACAATTATCAACATCAAAATGGTTATATACAGCTTTCTTTTTCCATTTCAAGATGGCAAAAGGACTGTATCATTACCTGCGAGAAATATGGAAAAGACCTGATACTTCATATGATAGCCCGCAGTGGCATCGCTTAATAGAATGGAGAAAGGAAGGTGCCATTGTCAGGGTTGAGAGGCCTCTTCGTCCTGATAGGGCAAGGGCTTTAGGCTATAAAGCAAAACAAGGTTTTATCATTGTAAGGGCAAGAGTAAGAAAAGGAGGAAGAAGAAAAGAAAGACCAAACAAAGGCAGAAAGCCATCAAAAATGGGTGTGAAGAAAATTACGCCCAAAAAATCGATACAGAGAATCGCTGAAGAAAGAGCTGCAAGAAAATATCCAAATATGGAAGTTTTAAATTCATACTGGGTTGGAGAAGATGGAAAATATCATTATTATGAAGTAATACTTGTAGATAGAACCCATCCTGCAATAATAAATGATAAGGATATAAACTGGATATGCAATGAGAAAGGCAGGGTATTCAGAGGCAAAACATCAGCTGGCAAGAAAGGCAGGGGACTGAGGAATAAAGGAAAAGGAGCAGAGAAAGTAAGGCCTAGTGTAAGAGCAAACGAAGGAAAAACTAAATAACCTTTTATAATTTAAGCTCATGCTTGTGGTTTGTCCGAACTGTAAAGAAGAATTTATCGTGGGGGATGAGGTAACTGGAGAATGTCCCAGTTGCAAAATAAAATTAATTTTTAGAGGAGAAGGAGAGATTATAGAGAAGGTTAATATAAAGGAAATTGAAAAAAAGGTGGATGAGATAACGGAAGGAGAGATAAAGGCTTCTTTTCTTGATAAAATTCTGATTGATAATCTGCCGATAAAAAAAGATTTATCAGAGTTGGAAGAAAAAATTGATGAGCTTATAGACTGAATACCCACACTTCTTTTTCTTTTGGTAAATCGTCCCTTTCAATTTCTATTTCATTTGCAACATATCTCACATAAAAATCTGATAAATCGAGAAATGCATCAACACCTTCTATTGGTAGTGAAAGCCCCTCTATCTTGTAATGCATTGGCACAATGACCTTTGTATTAATTTTTTTACAAAGTTCCATTGCTTCCTTAGCGTCTACAGTAAAAACGCCCCCAACTGGAATAAACAAGATGTCTATCTCTCCTATTTTATTTATAGTTTCATCATTCAAAATATGCCCTAAATCCCCAAGATGACAGAATTTTATTCCTTCATATTCCAGTTTAAAAATGGTGATTTCTCCTCTTTTTCTACCTTCGTTTTTATCATGATATGCCTTCATCGTTTCTATTTTGATTCCATCAATTTCTTTACTTTCCCTTACAACAACGCTTTCTTCTTTCTCAACTTCCCTCACCTTGTTGTGGTCAAAGTGGTCATGGGTTACCAAAATAATATCCGCTTTTGTTTTTGGGGGAGGAATTCCTATAGAAATTCCGTCGTGAGGATCGATAACAATAACTTTTCCATTTGCTATTTCAAAGCATGCATGACCATGCCATCTTATTCTTATCATTTTTTCCACCATTCCTTCAGTATTTCCAGAAAACTTTTCTTCTTAACAACCTCCTTTTTAATTTTCATTTTATATGGAAGATTTTCATACCATTCTCCATTAAACCACAAACTGGCTTTTTTGTCCAGAAAAACAGCCATTTCTTCTTTTTCGATGCTATCTTTCAGTTCTTCAAAATTTCCTTTATAGACAGGTATGTTTTCATGAATGACCTCTTTTATTTTAACTCTTGCTCTATTTCCATCGATTTCTATTGTTGTTATTTTTGCCATGTCTTCTGCTATCTCTGCCTTCTTATATTTTGCTTTGCGCTTTGCCTCTGCCTTCCATTTTTTGAGTTTGTTTATGCTTATTCCTGTTTTCTCTGCCAGTTCGTTCAAATCTGCTATTGCCAGCTCCTCCAGGGAATTGATTCCCGCATCAATCAATTTTTTTTCATAAGTTTTACCAATACCCTTTATAACTGTGAGATGCATCTTTCTATAAATCATGTTTCTCTATAAAAATATGTTGCCAAAATTTTTAATAGCAAAGTAATTTAAGTAAGGTGAAAGAGTATCCTGTGATAAAGGTTAAAAGAGGAAAAATAAGAAGAGGCAATAAAATATGGAAGAAGGGAGAGGCAAAGGAAGTAATTCAAGGGATGGCTAAAGATTATGAAATGGTTTATGTGATCGATGTCGACGGCTACAGAAAAAATTCGCCCAATCTGGAGTTATACAAAAAAGTGGGTAACAAGATATGGGTGGATTCCTATCCAAGATATGTGGAAGACGTGATGGATTTGATAATAGTGGGCATTGAAAGAATAACAATATGGAATATGAAAGAAGAATATCTTAGGGAAGTGCGTGAAATGAGCGAGGAAGAAATATTTATTGGAAACAATGATGTTAAAAAAGCGGTAAAAATTGTTAAAAACTATGGATTTAATGGGGTAGTGCTTGAAGAAAATCAGGAGTGTAAGGAAGATATTGAAATATGGAAATTATATGAAAATGAAGAAATAATAAGGAGGATAAGAGAATGGAAGAGTTGAGAAAACTAATAGCATTTGTTTTTCAGAGAAGTGGTAAGGAAAAAATGACGGAGAAAGAATTTTACATGACCCTTTCCTTTGAACTCGGATGGCTCACGCCAGGAGAGGGAATGAAAGTTATAGAAAAAGCTATGGGATTGAATTTACTTAAAAAGGATGGCGATGAAATTTTCCCTTCCTTTAATTATAAAGATGAGGAAGTTCCTCTGGGATTTAAATTTGATAATAAAAAACTGGAGGAATTGGAAAAGGATTTGCTTTCCAAAATAGTGGGAAAAATATCACATGAGAGCAAGATAGGGGAGAAAAAAATTAGAGATGAAATAAGGAAAATTTCTGAGGACTTGGATATATATCCAGAAATTGCAGCTCTTCTGCTGGCAAAAAAAGTTGGCATAGAAGTAGATGAATTTATAGATGATGCAAAGGAATTTATAAAAAATAATTGAGGATCAATGGCAGGAGTAACACACCCATACAGACACTCCTTCTCACTTTCATCTCAAGACATGTTATTCCAATTAATGAAGCTACGCCAAAAATTAATAAGCCCAAAAATCCAGTAAAAAGAAACACCATTATGAGAATTATAGAAATTGAAATTCTTATTAGCCTCCTATATGAAATTCTGGAAATATTTTTTGCGACAAATTTGCCAATATGCTTTGTAAGAAAATATGAGATAGTGGAAGATACAATAACTGCTATTAAGAGCAAGTTATAAGGATATGGAATCAAGAATCCACTCCATTTTTCCACATTAATAAATTCTCTCATAACAATTGCGAAGCCACTTCTTGCCTTCAGTATTATGAAAAGCGAGGCAAGAACAAAGAAATTTGTTGCTGTATTTGTAGCTGATAAAATTGCCACTATTGCTTCATTGCTCCTCTCTCTTTTTAAAGCCAATGCCAAAGTAGATGCAATTGCAGAACTCACGCCAGGCAATATTGCTACAATACCTCCAGCCATTACTCCTCCACCTATATCTCTTTTCTTCACTCTTATTTCTTCTGCCTCCAAATTCTGTTCAGGGAGGATTTTCTTTTCAGCATATAAAAGAGCTGGGGCGCCAAACAGGCCTGCCAAAGCTGGAAAAATAGGAGATGATTGAATGAGGAAAGAAGTATTTAAATCAATGATAACCATTCCAAAAATTCCTGCAAGTAAAAATATCAGAATGGCTTTCCAGATGTTTTCGTTTGTGAAAATAACTATGGCGGAAATGCAAATTAAAATCCATGGCATATTTTTTTCAATTATTTCATAAAAATTAATTGGCTCCTCCATGACGAAACGGAATGGCAAAAGAAGAGCAAAGCATACTGCCACCGATGCCAAACTGGCCAGCGCAGATATACATATTGCTTCATACCCTCTTCCCTGCAAAACCATTGAGTGAGCAGGTAGAACAAGCAAGGCAGTATCTTCTTCTGGTGCACCTATGAATGTCGATGGAATTATATCCAGAAAAGTATGGGATATTGCTGCAGCAACAATTAAAATGCATAAATATATGCCGATGCCAGCGGCAGATAAAATGGCAAGGAGGAGAATGGCAATGTTGTTTGTATGCAATCCAGGTATAATGCCTGTTACCGCCCCAATAAATGCCCCAGCCGCTGCAAAAGATACAATGAGTATAAAATCAATCATCATAGCATTCCACTCCATGAAATGGCTGACATATCTTCAGATAAAAATTGCAATTCTTTGGGTTGTAAAAGAATAATGCCTTAACACATACTCTTTCATATTTTTCAAATGGAATGGTTTCGTTATAATAAACTCTTATTTTATAATCCATGTATTCATCGCTCAAATAGAAATATCCCGTGTATTTTGAATAAATGTATCCGGTAACATTTACATTCATCCCAACATATTTTTCATAATTTTCAGCCAGATATGGTAAAGAAATAGCATTTTCCTTCCATTTTTCAAGTATATCGACTTTCTCCACATATATTATTAGCTCTTCGCCATATTCCCCAACTTTTCCTCTTGCTTTTATCTGATCCCCATATTCTATTTCATCGCAGCCTTCACAATATATTTTTCCTGTTGCGTTTCCATCGCTTATTTCTATAACATCTCCAGCCTTGTTTTTGACTATGCCTTCAACAACAACTTCTTTTCCTTCATATTTCCATAAATCTTTTAATTCAATTTCAGTGGGCTCAGAAAAAATAGAAATAAAATAAAGGAAAATTATCCCAATTACAGCAAGAAGAGGATAAATTTTCCTCATAACAAAAAATGCATTATCGAATTTTAAAATTTGCTTTAAATTTTAAGCTGGGGGCGGAATCATAATATCGTTCAATTCAATCCATTAATTTTTCACACAGTTTCTATTGAAAACAAAACTTCTGTGCCTTTTAAGGCAGTTTGTATTCTGTCTGCAAAGTCAAGGAGTGTATCTATATCTGGCTCTTTATCCCATTCATACACAAAATCATAACTTCCTCTTACAGCTTTGAAGCCTAAACCAAACAATCGGCTTTTTATCTCTGATGGCTTTGCTCCTTCGCTGCTGAATATTATTGTAACATATGTTTTCATTCAATATTATAATGAGAAGAGATATAAAAAATTTTATTCCTTAATATAAATTTGAAAAAGAAGGATGAAAAAGGTGTTTTAATGTTTCATAATGCTGTCGCTTTCGTTGAAAATGGGTGTAGTTCCAATCCAAATTCGTCTCCACAAACATTACTTTTATAAATATGACATGCATTGAAATTTGAATGGAAATGTTTGAACTTGAGGACCTGCCTGGTGTTGGGCCTGCAATAGCAAAAAAACTGGAAGAAGCAGGATATACTGACTTGATGGCAATAGCAGTTGCATCTCCGTCAGAGCTAGCAGATGTAGCTGATATTGGTGAGAGTACAGCAGCAAAAATAATACAGGCAGCCCGTGAAAGAGCCGATGTAGGCGGATTTGAGAGAGGAGATGTGCTTCTTGAAAAACTCAAGGAAAGGAAACATTTAACTACAGGCTCAAAAGCTTTAGATGAATTGCTTGGTGGAGGATTTGAAACCCAAGCTATAACAGAATTATTTGGAGAATTCGGTTCAGGAAAAACTCAAATTGCTCATCAGCTCTGTGTTAATGTTCAGTTACCTGAAGAAGAAGGAGGCTTAGAAGGAGAAGCAATATTTATTGATACAGAAAATACTTTTCGCCCCGAAAGAATAGTTCAGATGGCTGAAGGAGTTGGCCTAGATGGAAAAGAAGTTCTGAAAAAAATTCATGTGGCAAGTGCTTTCAATTCAAATCATCAAATGATGCTTGTTGAAAAGGCAATGGAAGTTGCCAAAGAATATCCAATAAAATTGCTTGTGGTGGATTCATTAACTGGGCATTTCAGAGCAGAATATGTTGGTAGAGGCGCGCTGGCGGAGAGACAGCAAAAGCTGAATAAACACATGCATGCTTTGCTTAAATTTGCCCGCATATATAATGCTGTTATATGCGTAACAAATCAGGTGGCAGCACGTCCAGATGTCTTTTTTGGTGATCCTACACAACCTATTGGCGGGCACATAGTAGGCCATACAGCAATGTTTAGAATCTATCTCAGAAAATCGAAAGGAGGCAAAAGAATAGCCCGTCTCATTGATTCGCCACATCTGCCAGAAGGCGAAGTAGTTTTCACAGTAAAAGAGGAAGGAATAAGGGACTAAATGAGGCGAATAGAGCTGAGTCACGGAGCAGGCGGCAAAGATATGGCTTCTCTTATCAAAAATTTCATCCTGAAACATTTTGGAAATGGTGAATCAGAAGTACCATTACATGCATTAGATGATTCTGCCGTTATAGATGGCATTGTATTCACAACAGACAGCCATACTGTTCAACCTGTTTTCTTTCCTGGCGGCGACATAGGAAAACTGGCTGTTGCAGGAACGGTAAATGATATCGCTGCCTTAGGAGCCATGCCGATTGCAATGGCTTCTGCAATGGTAATAGAGGAAGGTTTTCCTGCAGAAAAATTTGAAGAGATAATAAAAAGCATGGCTTCTGTAGCAAGAGAGGCGGGCGTAGAGATTGTAACAGGAGATACAAAAGTTGTTGAAAGAGGCGGAATAAAAGATATTGTGGTAACCACATCTGCCCTAGGAAAGGAGAGCAAATGGCTAAGAAGAAATTTTGAGATAGCTGAAAGAAATGGCAGATGGTTGCTCGATTCCATGCTGAAGCCGGGAGACAAAATAATAATAAATGGCAGCATAGCAGACCATGGCATAGCAATAATCTCAAAAAGAGAAGGATACGGTTTTGAAGGAAGCGTTGTATCAGATGTTGCTCCTCTCAATGGCTTGATGGAAGAAGCTTTGAAGGAAGGAGGAATTGTAGCAGCTAAAGATGCCACCAGAGGAGGTATAGCCAATGCTTTAAATGAAATGGCTGAAAAGTCAGGAGTGGGCATAATAATTTATGAGGAAAGGATTCCAATAAATGAGGCAACGTTGGCAGCCTGCGAAATGCTTGGTCTGGACCCACTAACCATAGGAAATGAGGGAAAGATGCTGCTTGGTGTTGTAGAGGAAAAGGCTGATGATGTTCTTAAGGCAATAAGAAGACATAAATATGGCAGGAAAGCAGAGATAATTGGAGAAGTTATAGAAGGAAAAAATGTCATAATGGAGACAAATGTTGGAGGGAAACGAATCATCGATGTTCCTATAGGAGATCCAATACCCAGAATATGTTAAATTTTCTTTAGCATCTCTTTTCTTTTCTCCTCGTCCTGATATTTTTCTGGATTTTCCAGATAGTCAACCACAATTTGATATTCCTTCCCGCTCATCATGTCCTTTGTCCATTTTATGGCTTCTTTGAATTTTATGAGAGCATGGAGCTTTATGCCATACTGTCTTGCCACTTCCTCTGCTCCCTGCTGTCTGTCTATTACTACAGCAACGTGCCTGCATTTTATATTACAATTTCTTTTTTCTGCTTCAATTTCAAGCTGTTTTATGGCAACGAGCTTGCTATCAAATCTTGTCACAATATCATCTATGGCAATGAATTCATCTCCTTCTTCAATTTCCCCTTCCACCAGAGAATGTTCTCCATACTGGCTGGCATGTTTTTGTAAATCCTCTATGCTTTTTACTCCTCCAATTTTTCTTGTGTAACAGAGTGGCATATTGTGATAAAGTGAGATGGCAGTAGCTATTGGAATGCCAGCCATTGCAATGCCAAGCAATTTATTGCCATATCTCTTTATCCTTTCTCCAAGCAATTTTCCAATTTCATTTAATAAGGGTGGATAGCTAGGCAACAATCGCAACTGTATATAAAATGGGCTCCATAAGCCAGATACCAGTTTCCATCCTTCCGGCTTATCCTTCAATGTTTTTATCAACCCATTTTTATACAACTCAATGAAAATTTCTTTCTCATTCAAATTCCATCGCCTCCTTTGCAAACTTCTTTGCCGCCTTAGTTATATCCTCGCTTCCATATATAGCTGAGCCTATTATGGCATAAGCAGCATAACCGCGTAAAATGGTGAAAGCTTTCTTTATTTCCCCTCCCTGCCTGCCTATTCCTGGCATACAGTATTTTGGCTCATTTATGAGGCCTGTGAGGAACAAATGATACTTCTTCATTGCCTCTTCTTTATTGCCAGGGAGTATGAAGTATTCAACACCTTTCTTGGCTGCAATCTCGTATATTCTTGTAGGAGCATCGTCGAGCAAAAAACCGCCATCTTCTGCAAGATAAGCAGGATGAGTCATTTCCCCTCCAACCATTGGCACCATTTTATGGGCGAAAATTGCATCTATGAATGCTTCCTCACTTTTCGGCCCTGCTTGAGGAAAAATAATCACGCTTTTTATATTGGCTGATTTACATGCCTCTGCGAATTTTTCTGCTATATAAGGGATATCTGTCCCGGCTTTCTGATGGTCATATATCACAGGCAATTGAAAATCGATTTGCTGCATTATATTTTTCAAGCCATATTTTAAGGCGAGATTTGCACCTATCTTATCCAACTATACCATCTATTCCATAGGTTTTTTCCACCAGCTCCTTTAACTTTTCTATATTTTCTACATCACATGCAATTATAATGCCATGCTCTCTTTCAAACATGAAATAATATGCATTCCCCTTATTTTATCATTTTTCCCTATTCTACAGGCATCCAGAGAATCTCTCCTCCTTTTTTGAGCTTATCTTTCTTTATGTTCTCTATGAATTCTGCTATTTCCCTGCCCGTCTTTGACAAATAATACCTCTTCTCCTCATCCTGCTCCAATACGCCATCATCCTTCAACTTCTTTAAATGGAAACTCAGTTTTGGATTATCCTCTATGCCCAGCTCTTGAGCTATTTTCGTAAATGGATATTTTTCTCCGGATGAAAGCAGAGATATTATCTTTCTCCTCATGTAATTTGAGATAGAATCTGACAGAACATCAAGATGCATATCCGTTATTACATCCTGAAGAGCTTTCTTTTTCTTCTCGTCCAAGTTTTTCAAATTTGCTGATAAAATCAACTTACAGTTATTTGCTAAGGCACTCTTATTCAACCATTGTAGAAAATTCCTTATTTCTTCTATGCTATTCGCCTTCAGCAGATATTCAATATCTGTAACAAGTATAACATTTCCCTTCCCAATATTTTTCTCTGCCTCCTCCTTGATTTCGTCCAGTTTTCTGGGTTTCAAATCTTTTTCCAAAGAAATAACAATAACATTATCCATATCTTTTACCCTATCAATATTCCTTGTTATGCATATTCCTTTTCCTTTCTTTGCCAAACTCTGGAACTTTTCAAAACAGTCTCCAGTAAAAACATCTTCAATTTTTCTGAATTTCACGTCTTCTATGGCTGCGAGTATGCTTTTTTCAAGCTCCTCAATATTGAATGGTTTTCTTATATAATCTGAGGCTCCCCTCTTCATCGCTTCAATGGCTGTATCAACTGTAGCATATGCTGTTATCATAACAACAGGTAGCGAGGGCTTTTTCTTTTTTATTTCCCTCAATGTCTCTATTCCATCCATGCCTGGCATCTTTATGTCAAGAAAAACCATGTCTACTCCTTCCAGTTTTTCAAGACATTCCTCGCCCGAGCTAGCAACTTCCACCTCATAACCATATACTTCCAGCGCGGTTTTTGCAGCATCAAGAATGCTCTCATCATCATCAACAAACAATATTCTCCTTATCATTTTTCCCTCCTCAACAATATATGGAAATTCGAACCTTTGCCAACGACGCTTTCAACCCATATTTTTCCACCATGACTTTCAACAACATTTTTTGCTATTGCCAGGCCCAAGCCAATGCCTCCTTCCTTGCTGTAAAATGGCTCAAATATTTTTTCGATATCATCCTTTTCTATACCTTTCCCAGTATCCTTTATTGAAATATGAGTGTAACTGCCTTCATTATTGGCGGTAATGAATATTTTCCCTCCCTCTGGAGTGTATTTTATTGCATTCGTCACTATATTCTTTATCGCTTTCTCAATTAAATTTTTATCCCCAAATATAGTGAGTTGTTTTTCCACATTAACCTCGATTTTCTGTTTCTTTTCTTTGGCCATTTCATCTATGTCATCCAAAATTTTGTTTATTATATCTTTCACATAAAAAATTTCCTTTCTTAACTCAAGTTCTTTTGAATCTATTGATGGAATCTGTAGCATATCATCTATAAGCTTTGTTAGCCTGTCAATATTTTTTGCCACTTTATCCAGTTTTTCTTTTTGCAGCTTGTTTATTCTGCCTAACTTCCCTTTTCTGATCAAATCAGTATATGTTTTTATAGAGGTAAGAGGTGTTTTAATTTCATGAGCTATAATATCAACAAAATTTGATTTCATTTTATCCAGCTTTGCTTCTGCCAATCTCGCATATGCCTCTTCAAGTTTCTTTTTCCTGTCGATAAGCTCTTCTATTAACTTTTCTTTACTCATTAACACTATTTTTTCCTCATCTAGTATTCCCCTCGGCAATTTCTTAATGAATTCATATCTGTATATCTCCTCTTTCACATTGTTTGGGAGTTTCCTGAAAATTTCTGTAATGTTTTTTTCCAGTTCTCCTCTTTTTCCTAAAACAGCCAGCATTCTTTCCAGAAATTTTACAAATTTTTCTTCACGGGCAGCAACATCATATCTATAAATTTCATGATATTCTATTCCTCCTTTTTTGTTTATGTAAATTCCTTTGATGTCCACTGCCAACCTCAAACTCTTCAACTCATCGCTTTTACATTCTCGCAGAAAAGGTTCAAGCACTATTTTGAAGAGGACAAACGGAACGAAATATTTTATGATTTTTCCTTCTATTTTACCGATTTCTTTTTCCACTCCTTCAACAATTTCTCTGTATGGCACAAAAGCAGCATATAGATCAATTAACTTTGTCAGTAAGTAGGAGAAAGCCTCACATAATCTTTCCATGTTTTCTTCTTTTATCTCTCCTATATTCTCCTCCATTGCTCTGGTCTTTAACTTTTCATCCATTCCAATATAGCATCCAGTTAGTATTGGATAGCTCTCTATACATTCTTCCAGCACATCTTCTATATTTTTTATGCCTATCAGAGTCGATATTCTGCCAATGAAATAATTGGCGATTTTCTCAAAAGCTCTTATGAGAGCAATATCTTCTCTTAACAACAGTTTGTATTCTTCTGCTTCTTCTGTTTTGAGAGAGGAAAAAAGATTTTTCTGAGCCATGATGGTTGCTATTTCAACCACAATTATTATTGCAGGATATGCCACAATTGCATATGGAGAAATTTTGGAGAGATATAATATTTCAACAAGAGAGTAAAGAAAAAGTAAGGGTATGAGGAAAAGGGCGAATACAAACCATAACAGATATTTTCTCCTATAAATATTATAAACCTTAATAGCAATAAACAGAATGATTAGGGACATGAAAAAATTCAGCATTACTGGCAAAAATGCGTTCATTTTATCACTTCTTTCCAATCCATATATATTTTAATTACCCCATATACTAGGATAATCAATCCAATTAAAATGATATAATAAGAGAATATTCTTATTTCTGGCACATCATTCCCTATGAAAATCCATGGAAGAAGAAAGAAAATATAGCCTGTAAGCACAGTCATTGTTCCTGCCAGAAGAAAATTTGCCCTCCTTATTTTAACGAGTTTCATGAGCTGAATAAAGTAGCGATATGAAATAACTGGCAGTATTAGAGATATGATTGTCAATGCCACCAGCAATGTTCTAAACATGCTTTATAAAAATAGGAGCTTTATAAAAAATTTGGGGAGAGAGGAGGATTAATATCCTCCGATTTTCAGGGTTGGGTCACCAAGCAATACCCACTCCTGTACCGTCTTACAGTCAATGTTATCCTTCATCACCGGGAAGTTTGCAACGTAGTTTGCTAAAGCTGTAGAATGCACCTCTCCAAGTATCTCCTTTCCTTCCTGTCCATACACTCTGAAGAATTCAATATCAATCCATCCTCCCAGGCCCTGTATACAATCTGGTATGCTGTCATTATTGTAATCCCCAATATATCCATAGCCTAGTCCTGTACAGCCTATTGTAGCTATGCTTCCAGCATCCGCCAGGCGGGCAAGCCACCAGCTGAAACACTCTGGACTCCACTCCGATTTCCAGTATGTTTCATAGATTTTTCTTATCTTGAGTAAATTGAATACGCTCACATTGAACTGGCTATTGTGGCAGCCGCCAACAACGCATATTGGATACATGCCATTATTGGAGAACTTATTGAATTGCAGGACATCTATACCAATCCATGTTTCACCATCATGTGGAGGATGTGTCGCCCAGCTCATTGGATTTCCGTGCCCTTCAAAATTCAGGAAACCGCATCCCTGACTGACTGCATTTATTATATCTTCAGGCCCTGTTAATGTGCCAAGAGAAGTATAAAGTTTTATTCCCTCAAATCCTTCCATGTATTCTAGAGATTTGCTTGTACTTACCTCCCCTTCATAATATGGATCATCTGGAGGCGGAAATGTATCTCCTCCGATAACAACCATCTTTTTGAACCAGTCTTGATTCTTAGCGCCACTGTTTTCATATTCTATTATTTTATTGACCATAATTCCTACTTCCCATTTATTTCTACATCCAAGGCGGCCAACATAAACATCAGGCATTAAATCAAGTACATCTTTCTTGAAACCGCTCCATTCTGCAAATACACCGTCACCGTTGCTGTCCCAGTCTTCAAAAACAGGCTGTCCATCCTCATATTTATACACATCGGCAAAATACAAATCGCTGAGGTAGCTTGCTTCCCAGTTTGATTGATCATCTAAGTGGCTATACCTCACTGGCATGAGCCATCTTTCCTGGAATACTCCTCCCTGCCTTCCGCCAACAAGCATAACATATTCTATTCCCCAGTTCTCTATTGCATCTTTGATGAAGTATTTTATCTTCTCTGCATCATCTCTTCCTTGGCTGGCAAAATACTTGCCTCCATAAATTTCATTTAAGCCAACTATAATTGTCTTTATTCCATGGCTTTCCTTAT
>JAPDJQ010000109.1 GCA_029259015.1 Thermoplasmatota archaeon
AAAGCTCACTGTTATAGATAATGAAGGAGCGGAAGCATATGATACTGTAGCCATTACTGTTCTCTCGCCGGTAAATCATCCACCTGTTGTTGAAATTATTAAACCATTGAATGGAAGTGTTGTGTCAGGCATTATAACAATACAGGGAATCGCATGGGATGTGGATGGAAATGAAAGTATTGCCAAAGTGGAGATAAGAATAGATGGGCAGCAATGGAAAAATGTTGCTGGCAAAACAAACTGGAGTTATGAACTGGATACAAAAAAGCTGGAAAATGGAGAGCATGTTATTGAAGCAAGGTGTTATGATGGCATTACATATAGCAATATTGTTTCAATAAAAATAAATGTGCAGAACGAAAAAGAGGAAAAGAAACTTCCTTTCATTCCAGTCATTATCGCAGTAATCATCATGGTCATGGCTGTATTGATTTATTTAAAATATCGCAAAATTATTTAATAAGGAGGGATTTAATAGTGATGAATAATAAAGGACAGGTAGGAATTATCGTCGCCATATTAGTTGTTACATTGCTTGCTTCTGTGCTTGTTATAGTACAGGTTCATTATATTCCAAAGTGGATGAAAGAAAGAGAAGCAGAACATATGGATGTGGTAACAAATCAATTTGCCAGTTTGAAATACTCTCTTGATTTGCAGGCAATGGAGGAAAGCTCTTCTCCGTTAACAAATTCCATAACATTGGGTAGCAAGGAATTACCATATTTTGTTTCTTCTCGTGCTTTTGGTTCGTTGCAGATCATTTCATCAACAACGAGTAATTTCAGCATCAGCGTTAGCGGAAGAGGCATGGAGTCTTTGCTAGCAACATACGAAAAAAATAGTGGAAATTTAACATATGTACTTTCAATTGTTTCCTTTGAAATTGTAATAAATGATCTTGAAATAGGAGATAAATACAATGCTACATTTTATGGTACAACGATTTCCGCTGAGGTAGGAAATTTTATCGGCAATACTTTACTGATAAATCTGACGGTAATAAACGCCAGCCAGATAATATTCAATCAACCTGTAGCGGTGGGGCTGAAAGCAGGCAGCAGTTATAGGATAAATCTTCTCAACGAGGATTATAAAATATCCACCGAAATTCTGCCTTATTTATCCACACCATTCAACATGACCTTTAATGCCTCAACCAATGGCACATTTGTGATAAAATGTTACAGATATGATGATAGCAATCTAAACATTCAATATTATAATTCGTTTGGTATCATAAAATATGAGGCAGACAATGCATATTTTGTGGATCAGGACTACATATATGAAGGAGGAGCTGTTATTTTGAGTCAGTATACGGGAGATACTTTACTGTATCCGCCACTCCTTTATATTTCAAATGTCACAAAAACGTTTAATTTCACACTGATAAGTATCCTTGCTCCCACAGGAAAGACAGCTGTTGCCGGATATGGAACATACTCAATAAGAACCAATTTTTCAAGTTCAGATACATATAGATGCTATGGCTATAATTTAACAATTAACATGACAACAAACTATCCAAATGCATGGCGTCACTATCTAGAAAACGAACTTGAAAAAAGCGGAATGTCCTATAGCTTATCATCAGGCAGCAATTATGTTAAAATAACTGTAACCAACATAAACCTCATTTTACACATAGCAAAAGTATATGCACAAGTTGGTCCTGGATGGGTGACATAAATTATCTTTCTTCCATTGCTTCCAGTTTTTTGATTAATTTTTCTTTTTTCTTACCCTCCAGAGCATGTTCAAGTACTTCTTTCATTGTCGAAACCGGCACAATTTCTACCTTATCCTTATATTCTTCTTCAATAAGCACATCCTGAATATTTGCTTTTGGTATCAGCACCTTTTTTATTCCTGCCCTCGCTGCTGCCTCAATTTTTGCTGTGACTCCTCCAACTGGCAGGACGGTGCCCTGTATGCTCAAGGAGCCAGTCATTGCCACATCCTGTCTTACAGGCACTCTTTCCATTGCAGATATTACCGCTGTTGCCACAGAAATGGAGGCTGAATCCCCCTCCACGCCTTCATAAGTGCCTATGAATTGAATATGAATGTCCTTGTCAGAAATATCCTCACCCATATATTTCTTAATTATTGCCGCAACATTCTGTACAGCTTCTCTGGCTATTCTTCCCAGTCTGCCTGTTGCTATTATTTTTCCCTCTGCCTTCGAGCCTGCAGGTGTTACTTCTGCCACAATTGGAAGAATTAAGCCAGAATATTCGCTCAATGAGGGATCAGCAGACATCACAGCTAGGCCATTTACCGTGCCACTCTTTGCTCCTTCTATTTCAAAATAGCGGTATGTTTTTTTCTTTTCAATGTACAAATCAGCAACCTGTTGCTCTAGGCTTCTGGCAATTTTCTTTGCTTTCAGTACATGCTCTGCTGTAACAACCTCGCTTCCTTCATTTTTTGCAATATCGCCAGCCACTCTTATAAGCCCGCCCAATTCACGCAATCTTAAAGAGAGTTTTCCCTTTCTTCCTGCTCTTCTCTGTGCTTCCCTTATTACCTCTGCCACAGCCTTTTTATCAAAATGAGGAATTTTTCCGTCTTTTGCAACCTCCTGCGCTACAAATCTTATCAATTTCTGCCTATTCTCCTCGCTATCATCCATTTCATTGTTCATGTAGACTTCATACCCATATCCCCTTATTCTGCTCCTCAAAGCAGGGTGCATGCCAGCAACAGCATCCAAATTTCCAGCACACACAAGTATAAAATCGCATGGCACTGGCTCAGTTTTAACCATTGCTCCAGCGCTCCTCTCTGATTGGCCAGTAATGGAAAACTTCTTTTCTTGTATGGCGGTCAACAAATGTTGCTGAGAAGGCAGGCTTAGAGTGTTGATTTCGTCTATATAAAGCACCCCTTTATGAGCACGATGAATCGCTCCAGCTTCTACTCTTAAATGAGGGGGCGTTTCCAATCCACCAGCCTGGAAAGGATCGTGACGCACATCTCCAAGCAAAGCGCCAGAATGAGCAGCTGTAGCATCGATAAATGGAGGGGGATCGTTTTTATCATGCGCTACAAGCAATTTTGGAATATTTGCTTCCTCCCTGCGCTGTATCATGCTCCCTCTTCCAGCAATCAAATAAATCATTGCCCCAGCTATTAAGCCGAATAAAGCGAGCATCAAATCGCCAGTGAAAATTGCCCCCATTATGGAAATCATTATTATGAATCCCACAATTGTGGTTATTATCTGAGCCTGTTGCTGCTCCCTTTTCTTGGCTTCGATTTTCATTCTTTCTACAATTTCTTTTCCCTTGCCAGCTGGAACAACACGGATGCGAGGTGTGTTGGGGTCATCTGGATTTGGATAAACTAAAATATCCTCAAGTTCTTCTTTTGGTAGAAATTCAGTCATGGCTCTAGCAAGCATTGATTTGCCAGTTCCAGGCTCTCCAATAAGCATAACATGCCTTTTCTGCTTGGCTGCCTGCCTAACTACATCTACAGCATGATCCTGTCCAATAACCTGATCTATTAACAGCTTCGGAATCTCCACATCTGCTGTTGTTTCGAAATCTTGCTTTTCAATCCATTCATCTATACTTGGGAGGCTCATTTTTTGTTTATAAGAATATGCTTTATATAATGTTTTTTATGTGATTTGAAGATGAATGGCTCTAATGGATGCCGCTGCTGCCATTATTTTCATTTACTAAGAAATGAATGAAGTCATTCACTTTTTCATTTAATGGCTTTTTTGTCAAAAACATAAAGACTTTTATAAGATGAAATCTTTTAGAATGGTCCAATGAATATAAAAATTTTAGGAAAATGTGTATTTTTATGCGCGATATTCGTCTGTTTATTAAATATCCCTTTTTCAAATGCTGCAGATTATGACAACGATGGAATCGATGATGAAGATGAGAAAACGCTTGCAGAAAGATTTGCCCCCATCTTTTACTTTGAAAAAGAAGAAGAATTATTTCCTGTTGCCATTAGTTATCACCTATCAAATTCAAATTTAAATAAAAGTGAAGGCAATGCTTCAATATTGATTGATGCAAATCCAAGCGTGGAAGAACTTTCTAAATATAACGATGCAGATGAAAATTACTATCTAGATAACAGAAAAGGAACAATGGATGATAATGGCATAATAAAAGATTACAGAGAAAACATGGGCAGCTTAGGATATACTGTGTACTCTCATGTTTTCAAGCAAAATAATAACATAATTATCCAGTACTGGATATTTTACGCTTTCAACAGAGGCACATTAAATACACATGAAGGCGACTGGGAAATGGTCCAAATCATTTTAAATGAAAATGGAGAACCAGTTAAAGCAATGTACAGTCAGCATATAAGCGGGCAGAAGGCAGAATGGGAGCAGGTGGAAAAAAATGGAGGACACATAAAAGTTTATGTTGCAAGAGGCAGCCATGCAAACTATTTCCGTTATTATCAGGGAATGCTTGGACTGGCAAGAGATGTTGTTGGAAAAAATGGTAGAATATTGAAACCGGATGATTACAGCTTGGTTATTTTGGGAGAAGCAGGGGAAGGGAATCATGGAACAAATCAAAACTGGATTGATTTTGCCGGCAGATGGGGTGATTTTGGAGGAGGAGAAGATGAACTAAGAGGAAAGAGAGGACCTTATGGTCCTGTTTACAGAGAAAATGGGGAAATATGGAATGGCATAGAATGGGGAGAATCATTGCCAGCGTTGAGAAATGATGTGCTTAAAATAGAATGGTTGCTCTATCATTTTACCACACTATATTTTATGGTATTAGTAGCTTTTCTGACCTTTATTTTATTTTCAATTTACAGGAGATATAAAAAAGGCGGATTGAAAAAGCCTTTTATACATCTCCTCAAAATCGATGGAATCAATATGAAAAGCATAGGAAATATTCTTGCAATAATTGGCGTTGCTCTTGCAATAGCAGCTCTTTTTTACCCATGGTACGGTGTATCTGTTAATATACCGGAGGGTAAATACAAAACACCCGGGTTAACAGAAATACTTTCAATTGATGGGATGCAGGGTGTACAGATAAATTTGCTTGAAGCAAATAGTGGAATGATTCAGATAGGAGCATTGCCCATTCCGTTTTCTCTTATAATTGGTGCAGCTATAATATTCTTCATTTTGAGAACTATAGGCATAGAAAGCAAAAAAGCGGGCAAAAAGTATATGGTGAGAGGCATCAAATTTTTGATTCCTGTGATACTCATCATTATAGGTATAATGTTTCTGCAAATTCTTGCATTTCAAATTAGCGAAGTTGAGACAGCGGAAGATGTAAAGGAGATTATAAAGAATATTTCATCACACCCTGTTGGAGGTGAGGATACGCTGAATCTTCCAGACTATGGAAATGTTTATTTAGAATGGGGGCTGGAAAAGGGCGCCATTCTGCTTCTTTTATCCAGTATTCTGCTCATAATTTCAGGGTTGGTCGAAATGATTGCAAAGGAGAATAACTCTTCACCAAAAAATCATTAATCTTATATACTCTTCGCCATTAAATTTTAGGGGTGGGATGTATTTAAGGGAAATCGAACTTGAAAACTTTAAATCATTTGGTAACAGAGTTAGGATACCCTTTCTTCCTGGTTTTACAGCAATAACTGGGCCGAATGGATCCGGAAAATCAAATATCATAGATGCCATTCTTTTTGTTTTAGGTGTAAGAAGCCCCAAAATGGTGAGAGCTGAGAGGCTGAGTGATTTAATTTTTAAAGGAGAAAAAGAGGCGAAGTATTGTAAGGTTTCTCTAGTTTTTGATAATTCAGCTAGAGAGATTCCTGTGGACAGCGACGAAATCATACTTACAAGAAAAATAAGAATGGCTCCACTTCCCAATAATCCGGAGAACTATTACAGCTATTTTTATATAAATGGGAAAGCAGCATCATTGAACGAATTTGTTGAATTATTATCGGCGGCAAACATTTCATCAAGCAGCATAGTGCAGCAAGGAGATGTTACAGCAATAGTTGAAATGGGAGATGTGCAAAGAAGAAAAATTATAGATGAAATCGCTGGAATATCAGAATTTGATAAGGAAATAGAAAAGGCAAAGAAAGAAAGAGAGGAAGTAGAGCGAAATATAGAGCATATTGAAATTATTCTGAGTGAAATAAGGAGACAGATAAGGCAGCTTAAAAAAGAGAGGGATGAGGCAGTCAAATACAAGCAGTTAATTGAAGAGCTTGAAAGGAAAAAGGCAATGATGGCATACAAGAAGAAACTCGAGATAGAAAAGGAAATTAGCGAGGTGCAAAAACAGATTGAAAATTATGAGAGGAACAGGCAGAAATACGAGGAAGAGATAAAAAAACTTAAGGAGATTTATAAGGAAAAACAGATAAGATTCCAGGAAATAGACGACAAACTTACAGAGATAGGAGGAGAAGAGCTAATTGAAATAAAAAATAAGATTGATTTTTTTAAAGAAGAGGCAATAAAAGCGAAGGAAAAAATAAATTACTATCGTAAGGAAATAGCAGAGAAAAAGGGAGAGGTTAAAGAACTAGAGGCTCTTTTAAATAAAATTGAAAAGGAAGAGAAAAATTATCAGAAACAGTTAAAGAGGTTGAACACTGCAATTGAAGACAAGAGAAAAGAGTTGCAGAGAATTGAAAAGGAATTAAAGAAAAGGAAGGAAGAGATAGAAAAAACAGATGAAAAAACTGTTGAAATAGGCAGAGAAATTGCAAAGATAAAAAAAGAATATGAAAAAGCTATAAATGAACTGCATGTATTAAATCTCGAGAAAGACCGCATTTATCAGCAGAAGGAATCTATATTATCGCAGCTGAAAGAGGCGGAGGATAACAAAAATGCTTTTGAATTTGAATTGAAAGAAGTAAAATGGGAGATAAGTCAGCTTAGCAAAGAAGAAAAGGAAATAGCAAAGAAAAAGGAAAAACTGGAAAGAGAACTTTTTGATAAGAAAAAAGAGGAGGCAACAATATCAGAAAAACTGAGGAATCTAGAGAAAGAAATGATACATTTGCAGCGAGAACTTGCACAGCTAAGAGCAAAAGAGGACGTTGCCTCTTTGTCTTCAGCAACAAGAGAAATTCTGAGGCTCAGAGATGAAGGCATAATAAAAGGCATTCATGGAATCGTTGCAGAACTAGGAAAAGCTGATGAAAAATATCAGAGGGCTTTGGAAGTAGCAGCCGGAAGGAGGATAGAGGCAATAGTTGTTGAAAATGATGAAGTGGCGGCGAAATGCATCGATTATTTAAAAAAGAATGGATATGGGAGGGCTACATTTCTACCATTAAATAAATTAATGGGTGGAAAACCGCGCGGCAAAGCATTGCTCGCTGTAAGGGATAAAGATGCAATTGACTTTGCCATTAATCTGGTGAAATTTGATGATAGATATAAGGATGCTTTCTGGTATGTTTTTGGAGATACCGTAGTCGTGAAAAATTTGGATGCAGCCCGCTCACTAATGGGTGGGGTAAGACTGGTAACATTAGATGGAGAGCTTGTTGAAGCATCTGGAGCAATTACTGGAGGCAGCTTGCCACAAAAAACTTTATTTGGAGCTGCAGATGCAAAAAGAATTGCAGAAATCACTGAAATGCTGAGAGAAATAAGTGATCAACAGGAAATGCTGTCACAGAGACTCATCGAAATTAAGGATGAAATTGGCAAAATAGAAAACGAATTGCACACTTTGCCATCTCTTGATTTTGAGAGAATAGAAAAGCTTGAGATAAGAAAGAGGGAAATAGAAAATAAGCTAAAGACGGTAGCTAAAGAATTCCAGAAGAAGCAGGAGGAATATGAAAAGATAGAAAATGCTTTTAATGAGCTGGAAGCAAAGATTAAAGAAAAAAGCCAGGAGATAGAAAAACTTGAAGAAGCAAAGAGATTGAAGGAAGAAGAAATGTTCAGGATTGCAAAGAAAGAAGCATTGAAGGAAATAGAAGCATTGAAGGAAAGACTGGAAGAGATAATGAATGAAGAGATAAAGCTTGATGGAGATGCAAAGGCGATAGCAAAAGAATATGAAGTCATTCTGGCAAGAAAAGAAGAAGTGATGAAAAAAATTGAGGATATAAATAGCAGAATAAAAACCATCGAGGAAGAGTTGCAGAAAGAGGAAAGAAATTACGAGGAAAGCAAAAATGAACTAAAAACATATGAAGAAATTGAAGGAAAGCTATTATCAAAAACAAAGGGCTTGACAGAAGAAAGGGATAAACTTTACAGAGAAATTGTCGAAATGGAAAATAAAATAGATTCACTATCAACAAAAATTGAAACTTCTATTGATTTAATATCGAGAGCAAAAGCGAGGTTGCCAACTCTTGAAAGTGCTCTGGCAGAAGTAATGGACATAAAATATGAATTTAAGGACGAAGAGATTCCCTCAATTGATGAGATAAAAAAGAGTATAAAGGAGATTGAAGAAAACCTGCAAAAAATAGAGCCAGTTAACATGAGGGCTCTCGAAGAATATGAAAGACAGGAGGAAAGGAAAAATAAATTTGAGGAAGATTTGAAAAAATTGAAGGAGCAAAAAAGGAATTTGATAAAACTTGAAGAGGAAATAAAGAAAAAGAAAAAGGAAACCTTTTATCATGTATTTGAGGAAATTAACAGAAATTTCAAGGAGATATATAGGGAGCTGGCAGATGGAGAAGGCGAACTAATTCTAGAAAATCCTGAGAATCCTTTTGAAGGAGGGCTATCTATAAAGGTAAAACCTGCTGGAAAAAGGACTTTACATCTAAATGCTTTATCTGGAGGAGAAAAAAGTTTAGCTTCATTAGCATTTATATTTGCTCTTCAAGCATATGAGCCATCTCCTTTCTATATCTTAGATGAAATAGACATGTTTCTGGATGAAAAAAATGCAGAGAGGGTTGCAAAAATAATTTCCCAGCGTTCATCAAATGCTCAGTTTATTGTTGTTTCATTGAGAAGGATAACATTAAAACATGCTCACCATATTTATGGCGTTACAATAAGCAATGGGGTTTCCACTATAATAGGAAATGTTAATCTGCAGGAAGTTGAGGAAATGGTTGAGATAAAATGAAGATGAAGATGATTAAGAAAGAGATAATAAATCATATAATCTCTAGCAAAAACATGCTTTACAGAGAGGAGAATATTGAAAAGTATGTGGACATAATAAAGCATAGGGTTTTCATTAAAAACCCATTTGACAGAGCTATAGCCATAATTTTTGAACTTGTTATTGAAAAGGAAATAGACCCCTGCCAGATTGATTTAATCTCTTTTTCAAAACTTTATATTAAAAAGTTAAAGGAAGAAGGCATAGATTTATTCATAGCCGGGAAAATAGTATTAATGGCATGGAAAATACTGAGGATGCAGAGTGAGGAAATCATAAGAAATATGGAAAGAAAGGAAGAAGAAACAATATATGATTACGATATTCCAGACTGGTATGGCGAGGATGAAACATTCTATTACACACAGAAAGTTATCCAGAATGAAATACCGCTAGAAAAGAAGATAAGGAGGATGCCAAACAGAAAGGTAACGCTTGTTGAACTAATAAACGCTTTTGAGGAGGCAAAAGAAGAAATAGAAAAGAGAGTTAAAAGAAGGAGAAACAAGGAAAAGGAATGGAAGAATGTAAATGCCACTGATATAACTCACAAAGAAGACATAGAAAAAGATATGAAAATTGTTATGGAGAAATTGAGTAAATTAAATGGAAGAGCCATTCCTCTGAGAAAATTGTATAGGAGCAAAGATGAAATGCTCTCTATATTTCTGCCTCTTCTGTTCCTTGTAAAGGAAGGGAGAATAATTATGTGGCAGGAAGAATTTCCTTATGGAGAAATATATATCAAGCTAAACCATGGAAGCTAAAAAAATTGTTGAGGCAATATTATTTGCAGCAGGCAGGCCAATCAGCAAGGAAGAAATTATAAAAGCGGGAGTCAAAAAAAGAGATTTTGATAAAGCAATAAAACAACTTATGAAAGAATACGAAGATTCTGCAATTGAAATAATGGCAATAGATGATGAAAAATATGTTATGCAGCTGAGAAATGAATATGCTGCATATGCCAAAAAATTTGCACCAATGGAAATATCAAAAAGCTTGCTGAAAACTCTTGCCATAATAGCATATCATCAGCCTGTGAAGCAATCAGAATTGAAGAAAATTGTTGGAAGCCAGATATATGAACATGTTAAGGAACTAAAGAAAAAGGGATTTATAAAGACAAGAAAAGAAGGGAGAACCAAAATTGTAGAAACATCTCCATATTTTTATGAATACTTCGGCTTTGACAAAAAGAATAAAGAAAAGATAAGAGATATTCTCTACAAAAAAATCGCTGCAATCAGTGAGGGGGGCCAGGCGGAAGCAGATTAAACATTATTATATCTATTTTACTCATATCCGATGTATTTTCAGAAACTGCCACCACTTTTATGGAATGGCTGAAAAGGGCGATATTGTCATATATATGACTGTACGGCTTGCTGTTGCAAAAACCATCAACTTCTCCATCAAAATAAAATTCAACTCTTCTTATTTCTTCATTGCTTATAACATCTGCAATAGCATATACCCTTCCAAATATCACTGCATGATGCTCTTTTAAGGAAAATATTTTCCTGTCGTTTATATACACGCTTCCCAATCTTGGCTCTGCAAATCTTACTCTAACACTGAAGTGCATATCAGCAATTTTTGCTGTTGTTGCAACAATCAATCTGCAGACTTTTGTTAAATAACTTACGTTAACATGCTCTATGGTGTCATCGGGAGTATGCATATTTTTATTGAATTCATATTCAACAAAAAATATTGCTTCATAACCATAATTTACAAATGATTGATGATCGCTTCCTCCAAAATTTGCATGCCTGTATAACTGTAATGATATTTTATCGCTATATGTATTGCATATTTCCTCTGCAACATCAGAAAGCCATATGGAAGCTTCATTGGTTAAAGTTCTTATTAAACTTCCTGCTTCCTTACTTGTAGCATGGCCCACTGTGTCAACATTAATATTTGCTATTATGTCCTCTCCCCTATCATATAAATACCTGACGTAAGAGCTACTTCCTAGGCTTCCCTGCTCTTCTCCAGAAAAAGCAACAAACTTTATTGTATGATAGAATTCATATTTGCTTAGTATTTTGGCAGCCATTAAAAGACACGCAATGCCTGAGCCATCATCATCTGCTCCCGGAGAACCTGGATAGCTATCGTAATGAGCAGTGAGTATGACAGAAGAGTTTGTCTCTCCCTTTAAAACAGCAACAACATTTTTTCCTTCGTATTTGCCATTGCTCCACTCATAATATGTTGTGTTCAATCCCATGTTGCTAAACTCATTATAAATATATTCCGCCACTTTCTGACAAGCTTCACTGCCTGTAGGATGGGTACCAAAATTCTGTATCGTTTCAACATAGCTAAAAAGCATGCTGCCATCCACTGCATCTATTATTTCTTCAATTTTATTGTTCTCACCAAAACCAGTAAAGGCAGGAAAAATGAGAAATGCCATTGCCATACAAAGAAGTTTTTTCATAAAATCTTATGACAAAAGAAAATAAAAAAGTAACGAAAGAAAATAAAGAGGAGGAGAGTTTAGCCAAATAGTGCTCCCAGTCCTGCTGCTACTTCTTCCTCGCTGACTTCTTCTTTCTCTTCTTCTTCCTTCTTCTTTTCTTCTTTCTTTTCTTCTGCTTTTTCTTCTGCTGCAGCTGGTGCTGCCGCTGCTGCAACTGGCATTGTTGCTGCTTTTGAAATGACTTCCTCGATATTTACTCCCTCAAGTGATGCAGTCAATGCCTTTATTTTTGCTTCATCCACTTCAATACCTGCAGCCTCAAGCACCTTCTTCAAATTTTCTTCATTTATTTCCTTTCCAGCAGCGTGAAGCAGCATGGCGCCATACACATATTCCATTTTTTCAACCTCCTATTTTACCTTCTAATGCTTTAGCATGTAAATATGCCCTCCTTATAAATTCTTCTATCGTTTCCTTCGTATATATATTGCATTCTGTCGCAAGCATATAAGCATTTCTGTAAGCTTTTTGAAGCAGACATTCTATTGTTTCTTTCGTTGGATATCCTATTTCAACAGCCAGTGTAAATGCTCTGCTTGCTGCATCCTGTATGTCAGCTATAAGCTTATCTATATCAACGGCCAGGACATCTGGCGTGAAGATTATTCCATCCTCAAATAATGCATGAACTTTAAGCCCGATTTCTATTGGCTTTATTTCTAGTCTGTTCAAAATTTTAGCTAATTCTGGAGAAATTTTTTCTCCTTTTTTAACTAAAGTTACATCCTTTTCTATTACAACCTTTCCTTCTCTTATAGCAGCCGGAATTCCTGCCTTCTGCAGTTCGCCTACAATAGGCCCTGGCTTAAATGGAGTATCTCCTTTTTTGATGACTATATCCTCTGGAGCTATTTCCCCTCCTTTTGCAGGGGCTTTCATTCGTAATTTTTCCAGCTCTCTGTATAACTTGAATGGGTTCATGTTCGCTGCTATAATGCCTACCTCTCCATCAATATATTTCTTCAATTCTTTTGTTCCATTGTCTAAAGCTCTTTCAATCAGCGAATTTTTTGAAACTCTAAGCACCATTTTGCCTCTCAACTTTGCCCTCATTTCCTGCATTTGAGGGGCAGGAATGCCTCTTATACCAACTATACCAACAACAGGATATGACTGTATTATTTTTTTAAGTTCTTCTACTTCCTTAAATTTCCACTGAGCAGGCATTAAATCACCCTCACAGCTGTACCCATTGTCGTTTTTATATAAGCAGAGCGAATATTCATTCTTCCTCTCTCGAGTTTGCCTTCTATTCTCTGCAAAACAGCCTCAACATTTTCAGCAATGTCTTCTGGTGGCATATCCTCCCTGCCAACCAAACAATGGAATGTAGGCCTATCTTTAGATCTAATTCTGATACTTTTCTTCAATTTCTTAACTACTGCCTCTATATCAGCATCTGGTGGGATTGGCTTTGGCATTTTGCCTCTAGGCGCAAATACCCTACCTAAAGCTCTACCGATAGTTGGCATTAAAGGAGCTTCTGCAACAAAAAAGTCATATTCCTCGGCAAGCTTTTTCGCCTTTTTCTTGTCTTCGGCAAGCTCTTTAATCTGCTCTGGCGTTATAACGGCGTCTGCAACATTTTTAGCTTTGAAAGCTAATTCACCACTTGCAAAAACTGCAATCTTAGCTTCTTTTCCACGCCCTTTTGGCAGCTCTATTTCTTCATCTATTCTGTTCTCTGGCTTTTTTAAGTCAACATCTTTCAGATTTACAACTAGGTCAACGGATTGCACAAACTTCCTCTTTTTATTGTTTTCCTCAGCCAGTGCCTTTTCAACCGCTTCTAATATTTCTTTAGATGCCATATTGCTAAAAGGCAATAGCAATGGATTATATAAAGGTTATTTTTGAGACGATAAAGCATAGGATAAGCAGACTTATTCTCCTTCCGATGAAACTTTTACTGTTGTCTTTATTCCGCCTCTAATATTAAAATCGCCTGTTACTTCTAAAAAGCGGGGTGAGAGGATTTTTTTCAAATCATCATATATCTTATTTGTTGCCTCTTCGTGAGTCATGTATTTGTCACGATAAGAATTGAGATAGTGTTTTAAGGAGCGAAGTTCCACAATGTATTCATTAGGAATATATCTTATTTTTATAGTTGCAAAATCGGGATAGCCAGAACGAGGACATAAACATGTGAACTCAGGAAAAGTAATTTCAACAACATAATTTTTTTCTTTGGCGGGATTTTCCCATACTTCCAGCTTCGCTTCCTTTATGGCTTTTTCCCCGTACTTCATTATAAAATTTCCTCCATCTCGAGCTTGTTTTCTCCTCTCAAATATATTATTGGAAGCTTGAGTTCCTTTGCCCTCCTCTTCAATTCTTTATCATTGGTTACAATTGCCGCATCCATTTTCAATGCTGTCTCAAGCACCCCATCATCTCCTTTGCTCTCTGTTTCCATCAAACGAAAGCCTCGCTTCTTAATTATGCTCAAGCCAAGTTTAGCTGCTCTTCCTACCTCTCCTCCCTGCTCCGCCAACTTCTCCATTTCCTCAACAACAGTTCTGGGAACGATTATTCTACACACGCCCAAAAGTCTGCTCAGTTCCTTTTCAATATTTATACCAAACTGATAAGGCAGCATCAAGGCATTTGTATCTAAAACGACGGCTCTCATTTTATCTCTCCATATCCAACCAAGCGCCACCTTCCCATTATGTTACGGGATATGGCTATACGCTGCCCAACTTCAGCGCAAACCGGTATCTTCAGACTAACTTCCATATAGTCTTTCTTTATATGCTTTACTATTCCTACAGTTGTTGCAGTCCCAACAGTTAGCATTAGGGGCTCATTAAGGCGTATATCATCTATTTTCTTCTTTTCCTTTTCTCCAATAACTCTATCAAGCAAACTTATATCCATCTGAAGCTCATAAAATACAGGTGGCAACTTTCCTTCCTTGCCAACTACTTTGCCAGCAAGAGCATCAGCTTTTGTTAATGAAGGATCCAAATAGGTGCCGACTCCTAATAAGCCACCTGGCCCTGCCTCCTTCACCATTTCTCCTCCTGTTATTATAGATGAAATTTCTGTAAAAATTGGCTCATATCTTGCCTTGCCATGTTCTTCTATTTTTCTTCCAGGCCTTATTTCTATTTTGTCTCCTACTTTAAGTACTCCCTGTTTCAATGAGCCTCCTATCACTCCTCCTTTCAAATCCTTTGGTTTTGTTCCCGGCTTGTTAATATCGAAGCTTCTTGCAGTATACATTAAAGGTGGTTTGCTTCTATCTCTTTTAGGTGTTGGTATATATTCTTCTATTGCCATTATTAGCGTGTCTAAATTCACTTCGTGGTGAGCAGAGATGGGTATAATTGGTGAGTTCTCTGCACATGTTCCCTCTATAAAATCTAAAATTTGCTCATAATTTTTTATTGCTTCTTCCTTGCTCACCAAATCAATTTTGTTCTGAACAATTACAATATTTTTCGCCCCTACAATATCCAAAGCCATCAAATGTTCCTCTGTTTGAGGTTGTGGACATGGCTCATTAGCAGCTATAAGCAATAATGCTCCATCCATAATTGCTGCTCCTGAAATAACAACTGCCATTAACGTTTCATGACCGGGGGCATCTACAAATGAAACTTTTCTGAGTATCTCTGTTTGTGAGCCACAATGTGGACAAACTGGCTTAGTGGAATAACATAATGGCTCAGGGCATTCTGAACATTTATAAAAAGTAGCGTCGGCATAACCAAGCTTTATTGATATACCTCTTTTTAATTCCTCAGAGTGTTCATCTGTCCATTTGCCGGTCAAAGCCTGAGTTAGTGTTGTCTTGCCATGGTCGACATGCCCTACCATTCCTATGTTTACCTCTGGCTGGCTCATTTCTCTTCTTTCTCCTCAAGCTTGCCCGCTGCTTTTAACAACTCCTCTATTGGCTTTGCCCCCTTCTTTATTACCTTCATATTAATTTGGGAGATATTTAAACTTATTGTATTTCCGCAAACTGTTATGCGCTTCCTCACACCTTTATCCTTCGGTTTGAATCCTGGGCTTCTAGCTGTCAAAATTCTTTTCCTTCCTATGCCCGGCACATCCTTGCGCATTACAAAGCCGTCTTTATCTGTGCCCCCTGTTATCTGCAGTTTATAGCCTGGCAACGAAACAAAGATACCATCTACTTCATCGCCTATTTTTTTGCCTACTAGCGAATTAGCATGATGACCATCCACCACAATCTGCCAGCTTTTCGGGCCGTCACTTATTACCACTTTAAACTCTGCCATGTTAATCACTCCAGCAATAGAAACGATTTTTAATATTTTTGGTTAATGCATGAGAAAGGATGAAATTGCTCACGACAGAATACAATAAGTAACAACAAAAACCATTATTCATTATTTAGATAGAGAAATGCTGCCATTTTTAAAAAGGAGGATGCCGCCATTTTTTCATTATCGTATAAAAACAATGAAAGAATGAAATGAATCGAAGTAAAACAGCCAATGCATTCATTTTTTATTCATTTTTCATTCATATTCGATATGGAAAAGATTATTATTTAAAAAATGCATTTACCATCATGCAAAAGAAAAAATTTCTGGCAGCAACAATTGCATTTCTTATTTTATCATTGCCTGTATATGGAAATGCTGGAGGAAAAGATACCATTTCATTAAAATATTCTTTTGAAAAGCCTTCAATATATGAATATGGAAATGAAACTTATGTGAAAATGAATGGCTTACAAAATACTGGAGACGGGGGCAAGCCAGTTGTGCCTGTTAAACCCCTCTACATTTTACTTCCTCAAGGAAAGGATGTGGCCAAAATTGAAGTTACATGCAAAAATAAAGTTTACATTGGCTCTGGTTACAAACTCAAAATTGCAGATTATCCATCAATTTTAGGTAAGCCAAGCATGAATAAAGAAATACGTTTCAATCCTTCAAAGCCTTTCCCTGTGGAAAATTATGAAATAGAAGGCATTTACAGCAAAAGAGGCTTCAACATTCTGATTATGAATATTTATCCTCTGCATTATATCAAAGAAACAGGAGAGATATACTATTTCAAAGATATTTCCGTGAAAATACACCTGAAAGAAGGAAAAATAAATCCTCTTTATAGGGGGCTGCCAAGAGATAAGGCCGAGATTGCGAAAATTGTTGAGAATCCTGGAGCTATAGCAAGTTATAAAAAAATGGTTGCTCTGCCTTCTTCTTCAATTGTTGATTCATCAGATGAATACCAATATGTGATAATAACGTCAAAGGATCTTGCAAATTCTTTTGGACAGAATACATTGAAGGACTTGGCTGAATTCAAAAGCATGTATAGCATGAACGCAACAATTGTTACAGTTGAAGATATAGAAAATGAAAAAGCCTACTGGAATTCCACGCCCATTTTCAATGATACACAGGCAAAAATAAGGAATTTTATAAGAGATGCTTATCTCAACTGGCATACTGATTATGTCTTACTTGCTGGCGATGCAAGCATTATACCGCCTCGCACTATGTGGGTGGAAGGAGAATTCCACCAGTGGTATAGGGTGCCATCTGATGTATACTATGCATGCCTAGATGGAAGCTACAATAGCGATAAAGACTGGAATTGGGGCGAACCAGATGATGGCGAAGGCGGCGGAGACGTGGACTTAATGGCGGAAGTATATGTTGGCAGAGCAAGCATTGAAACAGTAGAAGAAATGAAAAATTTTGTTAAGAAAACGATACAATATGAAGATAACTACGATGATTATGTGCCAAAAGTCTTGCTTGTTGGAGAAGATCTGGGGTGGGGTGGAGACGCAAAATGGGGAGGAAATCATTTAGATCAATTAATAGATGAATGTGATGATGGCGGCTATTATACTAAAGGAATTCCATCTGATAGATTTGATATAACAAAGCTGTATGACAGAGATGAATACTGGGACAAAAACGATTTAATTGAATTGCTGAATGATGATTTCCATATTGTCTGCCACATGGGCCATTCAAATTATTTCTACAATATGCGCCTGAGTATAGATGATGTTGATTCCTTGAAAAATGATAAACCATTTTTTGGTTATTCTTCAGGCTGCATGGCTGGAGGATTTGATCGGGAGGATTGCTTTGCAGAATATGTAACAGTGAAAACACAATATGGAGCTTTTGCAGGAATATGGAATACAAGATATGGATGGGGAGCTGGACAGGATGAACCATATGATATTATAGATTATGGCTCACAGAGATTTGTGAGAGAATTCTGGGATGCCATTTTTGGAGAGAATATAAAAGAATTGGGCAGAGCAAATCAGGATTCAAAAGAAGACAACATATGGAGAATAAATGAGCTTGTTATGAGATTCTGCTTTTATGAACTCACACTGTTTGGGGACCCATCTGCTATCCTCAAAGATGTTGACTTTTATGCTCCCGAAAAACCAGAAATGCCAAGTGGTGAAACAGATGGGAAAGTCAGGCAGGAATATACATATGAAAGCATGGCAGTAGATGAGGATGGCGATAAATTGTATTACATGTGGGATTTTGGAGACGAAACAACCATATGGCTAGGCCCTTACAAATCTGGAGAAAAGATAGTAATATCCCATTCATGGAACAGAAGAGGAAGCTATGAAGTGAGAGTTAAGGCAAAGGATATTTATGGCAGAGAAAGTGAGTGGAGTGATCCTCTGCCAGTAAAAATGCCTTTGTATAATGGCTTATATGAAAAAATATTTGATTTTCTATGGATGCTTGGCTTCTTCAGATTGAATCTATTTGATTTACTCTTTATGAAAAATTGAAGAGGCAATTTCGGTGGTTCATTCATAATTATGCAAACTTTAGTTTCTCTAGTAAAAATTACGGAAAAGCTAATAAACAAGTATGCTATTTATTATCATGATTAGAAAACTTGCTGTTGTATTTATTGCTTTTCTGGTGATTTTGCCAGTTGGAAATGTACTAAATCTTAGCATAAAGAGTCATGAAAATGAGGATAACAACATAGAGAAAGAAAACACTCATTTTCAGTTAAGGATTTCAAAATGGTCGGATTGGGACTGGAAAAATCAGATGGGATTTTACATCCATACAAAATATGATGGTATAGAGAAGGATACCCCTGTTCTTCAATCGATTTTTTCTGGAATAGATGTTGATGATGATCCTTCCACCGGCGTAAATGGAAAGGATGTTAAGGTTAGTATAATTGCTCTTCCTTTAATTCAGCAAACAGATGTTGGCTTTGTTTTCACTCTTTCGTTGGCATTAAAAGTTATAAGGCTAGGAGACGAAATAAAAAATGGAGAATTTGAAATAACATTTGGAGGAAGCATAACATTCAATGGAGTACATCATTTCAAAATAGGATATTATTCTGCTGACGGAGAAGAAATACCAAGAGAATTAAGAGAAGTTGTAACTATTGTGCCATACATATTCTATGACAAAGATCCGGAATTTTACATAAACATTGAACCAGTTTTTGATAATGGGAATGAAAATGTGTCTGCTATACTGGCTTATTCAAATGCTAACTTTGGAGATCATACAATAATAATCGATTATTTCCCAGCATTGGATACAATGATAAAAGTTACCCCAAGCATAGGAATAAACAAATTTGGCTTTTCTATAGAGAGATATACAGATATTGAACAGACAATAAGGATGAGATATATAGGAGAAATGGCTATCAATTTAACAATAGAAGATATTCCTCGGGAAATGGCTTTTTCACTGAGTTTTGCAGAAAATTATTTTGAATACGAAGCAAGTGATGAATTCAATGCAAGTTTGATTATAGAATATAGAGAAATGGAATTTGTAATGAAAATAGAATATCTACCACGCCATTTGATAGCGCAGTTTGATCCAGAAGGATATTTCTACATAAATGTGGATGAGAGAAAAACAAAGTTTATTGTTGCAAATGCCTTGGAAAATCCAACAATGTATTTCTCGGTAACAAACCTAACTGGAGAATCAATTGTAAGATGGAATATTGGAGGTGAGGGCTATCTAACTATAGATGGCTTTACAGGGCTACAGATAGAAATAAAATTTGAAATGGGAGAGGTATATTTCAAAATTTATTCCATCCTCCAGACAGAACACTTCAAAATAAGCTGGAATCTTTCAATTCCTGGATATGTGTTCATAGATTCCAACAATGAATGGCTCAGTTTCTATTCATTCAACTTTACCATTGGCGACGTATTTGGAATACTGATAGAAGCAAACTTCATCAGGGCAAATAATTACAGGGTTGAATGGCAAACATCCACACCATTCTTCACCACAGACGGAGAATTTGATTTCGTAGGAAACATAACCTTTGCAATAATGCTCAATGGAACATGGTATTACCTATTTAGTTAAACAACAACCCTCTTCCCCTTATTTTTTATTCTCCACAAAGTAGCAGCATTAATTACGGAAAATCTATTTTAATACTCTATATCTGTCCTTTCCAAGAAATTCTATGACTCCCTTATCTCTTAAAATTTGTAGCTGCTGCCTTATTTTTGGCCTAATGTGTTTATTCCTTGGATGTAATTTTTTCAACATTTCTTCAAAGCTGTATATCTCGCTAAGTGTAAATTCATCTTTTCCAAGATTTCTTATGCATGCAAGAACATCAGTTAACCATCCTTTTGAGGAAATAGATATTTCTTTGAAAAAAGAGAATCGTTTCCACGCTTCCCTAACATTTTCTTTAGAAAATATCACACCATTCATAATTAGATATATCCTTGCATCACTGGGCAATCTTCCCAAAAGAATGTTGGAGCCAATCCATCCAGCTCTTCTCGCACTCGGACTCAGTGGTTTTCTTTTTTCAATAATATCTGGAGAAATAAAATATCTCGGAATGACCATAAGATTCTGAACGGTCATGTTGTTCCTGTTGTAATGCATGAAAACAAAATTCGGGATAGTGCCCTCCTTGATGGCTCTAATCTTGGGTTTATAAGCAGAATTCGTGACTTTTCTACCAAATTTATGGCTCATGCTTTTCATTTGATATCGTTCATCGCATCTGGGACAAATAAAATCAACAACCTTTTCATTGGGTGGAGTGGGCTCTAAAAAATCCGATGGGCAAGCGGGACAATACATATTGTCCTCAAACCATTTTTCAGTGATTACTCGAACTCTTTGTGAAGGGCTTTTGTAATTTTTTGCAATTTCTGGATTCAGTACTATTTCCATTGAAGAACATAACAGAACAAATAATTTGATCTTTTCGATATGTTATAAGTTAGTTACAAAATGATGTAACTAACTACAAAAGTGATTTGTATTATCCTATCATGAACTCTTCAAAAGAAAATGTAGTTGCATATATAGCTAAAATAAAGCACATTAAGATATATGAGCCGATTATTATTAGTTCAGGCAAAAATTATGTTATGAGAGGAACAAGAGTTGATATCGGATCCTTTAGTATAGTTGTAATAGAACAAATGCATCCTAATCATGGATATTTTGCAGAATATATGGCATGGATAAATTCACTTCATATGACGAAATGGAAAAATATACCAGTAATTAGATGCTCCTATGACATGACCCTCAGAAAATTTTTGGGGTTATATCCCTCTCTCAATTCACTTTTCAAGAAAAGAAATGCAATCGATTACATTCTTAATGAAGAACGTTGACATTCCCAAAAATTTCACTGAAAATAAATATATAGATGCCTTTATATACAACAATGCACCCTGAATTGCAGAAAATGCTTCAATTGCAGTTTTTTGGCAAAGAAGGATTTGTGAGGAGGAAATGTGAGAAGTGTGGCTCTTATTTCTGGACCCAGGATGAGAAACAGAAGTTGTGTGGAGATGCTCCCTGCGTTGATTACACATTCATTGGCAATCCAGTGGGCAAAAAAATGGGTTTGCATGAAATGAGGGAGGCATTCCTTTCGTTTTTTGAAAAACATGGCCATACTCGCCTTAAAAGATATCCAGTCGTTGCAAGATGGAGAGATGATATTTATTTAACCATCGCCTCCATAGCAGATTTTCAGCCTCATGTTACCAGCGGAGAAGTGCCGCCACCTGCAAATCCTCTCGTAATATCCCAGCCAAGCATAAGGCTCAATGATTTGGAAGAAGTTGGAAGAAGTGGCCGCCACCTCACCCTTTTTGAAATGATGGGACATCATGCATTTAACAACAGCCAGCATATTTACTGGACTGAGGAAACTGTAGAATACTGTCATAATTTCCTGAAAGAAATAGGCATAGACGATGTTACATACAAAGAAGCAGAATGGGCAGGAGGAGGAAATGCAGGAGTATGTTTTGAAGTGTTAAGTCACGGGCTAGAAGTGGCTACACTCGTTTTCATGAATTTGAAAGAAGATGAAAATGGCAAATATGAAGTGAAAGGTAAAAATTATTCAGAAATGCCATTGAAAATTGTCGATACAGGCTATGGCTTGGAAAGGTTTGTGTGGCTGGTGAATGGAAGCAAAACCGTGTATGATGCAATCTTTCCATATGCCATTGAAAAAATAAGGAGAAAGGCAGAGAAGGAAGAAATGGAATATATTTATGCTATTGCCGATCATGCCCGATGCCTCGCTTTTATGCTTGCTGATGGAATAGTACCATCCAACTCTGGAGCTGGCTATTTAGCAAGGCTTGTCATAAGAAGATCTCTTCGTTTCATGAATGTGATAGGATATGCCGATGATTTATTTTCCATTGTCGATGAACACATAAAACATATGGCAAAGGATTTTCCAGAGCTTGTTGATGAGAAGGATAGGATAAAGGAGATACTGGAAATTGAGACAGAGAAATTCCACAATGCCATAGAGAAAGGAAAGGCTATGGTGATGAGACATCTAGAAAAAGAAACAAGGATAACAGTCGAGAAATTGATTGAATTTTATGACTCTCATGGCATCCACCCCGAGATTGTAAAAGAAATAGCATCCATAGAAATTCCCGAGGATTTTGAATCAATGGTGGCAGAACGCCATTTGAAAGCCGAGAAAAAGGAAGAAAAGAAGGAAGGAGGCAAAGAATATGATATTGAAACTGCTCCTCTTTATTACGATGATGAGTATGCCAGGCAGTTTGATGCAAATATTGTACATTTAGAAGATAAAGCTGTCATTCTGGATAAAACTCTTTTTTATCCTGAGGGAGGAGGACAGCAGAGTGATACTGGCTATCTAATGCAAAATGGAAAGAAAGTTAGGGTGAAGAAAGCGGAGAAAGCTGGAAAGGCAATTCTTCATTTTCTTGACGGAAAGCTGGAAAAAGGAGCAGTAAAAGGAGAAATCGACTGGCAACGCCGCTACGCCATGATGCGTCATCATACTGCAACGCATGTCATAAATTATGCTGCCCGTCATGTTCTGGGAAGCCATATATGGCAGGCAGGGAGTGAGTTGAATGAAGAGGAGGCAAGGCTTGATGTCACCCATTACAAGAGAATTAGTGAGGAGGAAGCAATGGAAATAGAAAGGGTAGCAAATGAAATAGTTAGAAAAGCCATGCCAGTTGAAAAAACATTTATGAGGAGAGATGAAGCAGAGAAGAAATTTGGCTTCCGCCTCTATCAGGGAGGCCCACCAAAAGGAAGGATAATCAGAGTAGTTAATATTCCTGGCATAGAAGCAGAGGCATGTGGCGGGACACATGTAAACAATACAGCTGAAATAGGTATGATAAAGGTTATTGGAACAGAAAGAGTGCAGGATGGGGTGGAAAGAATAAGATTCTGTGCTGGAGAAAAAGCAATAGAATACATGCAAAAGCAGGAAAAAATGCTCAAAGAAATTGCTTCTATCTTGGGCACACAACCCGAAAAAGCTGCTGATGCAGCAAAGAAACTAGTTGAAGAAAGAAAAAGGCTGAGAAAGGAAGTTGAGAAATTGCAGGAGAAGCTAGGAAAAGAAGCTGCTGAAGAATATGAAGGGGTGAAAATAATAACACAAGACAATCTGATGTCTTCGGCCATAAGAGAGCTAACAAAAAAGAAGGCGGTGGTTATCTCTGCGTCAGCAAAGGGAAAAACTGGCATGCTTATAATAGCATGCTCTGAAGATTTGCCTCTAGACTGTTCAAAAATTGCCAAGGAAATAGGAAAAATACTTGGTGGGGGCGGCGGCAAGAGAACAATAGCACAGGCAGGAGGAAAAGCTGATAAGCTTGAGGAAGCAAAGAAAAAGGCAATAGAAATGGTGAAAAAAGAGCTATCTAAATGAAAATTTACTGCATCACAATCTATAAAAATAGAATATCTTATTCACTTAATGTTGGGGACAAGAAAAAATAAATTAATTGCAATCGTAGCCATTGTTATTCTTCTTTCTATGATACTCTGGTATCTTTCAACACCAGCTAAAGAAAAAAAGGAGGAAAAGGTTTTTGATGACAGAATCAGCCCAATGGAAAATCAGGCATTGTTTGTTGAGATTCTGAGAATAAGGAATAGAGGATTAATGGACAAAATGCTCAGCTATAGCTTGGATTGGAGAAATCCACCTTCCTTTTATTACATAATCAAAGTTGATGGGAAGGAAGGAAGTTCAAAAGGAAATGTTGGAGAAACAGGAGTATATACCACATGGGATACAATAGGCTATGAAAGTTCAATGGTGTTTGATGTTGATGAAGAAAAAGAATATTCTGATGTTACTATCTCTATAATTGAATTGGTGCCGACTGGATTATTTGGAAGAAATGTAAAGGAAGTAGAAAAGGAGAGAATTTCTTTAAGATACGATTATCGCACTGGCAGATGGACTGGAGACGATTACTTTATGGATAAAGACGGAATGGGACATTATTTGGGAAAGAATTATGAAATATGGTTCAATCTTTATCAGGCTGACTATGATCATGATGGAATTCCTTACTGGGTGGAGGTAAATGTTCTTGGAACAGATCCAGCAGTAGATGACAGCAAGCTTGATCCAGATAACGATGGGATTCCAACTAGCTGGGAATGGAAATACGGCTATGATCCTTTTACTTACAATGAGCACAGCAAGCTTGATCCAGACATTGATGGCATTGAAAATATTGAGGAATATAAAATGAGAAAATATTTCGCAAATCCATTTCAGCCAGACATATATATTGAAACAGATGGAATGGAGAAGAAAGGATTCTTTGATTTGCCGCATATATTCTATAAAGAAAGCCAGCAAATGATTATTGAAAGATTTGCAAGACATGGAATAAATGTTTATATTGATGACGGATGGAATGCCCTGCCAAATGGAGGAGGTGAATTGCTGCCATATCAAGCAAATTTAGATGATATTCTTGGAAAGCAACTTCTCGCTTTTTACGAGCATAATTTTCCGGATGAAAGAAAAGGAATCTTCAGATATGTTGTTGTCGGTGTGAGAAAAGATGGCGGTGGCTTCATTACTCCAGTTAAATACAACAGATTTGATGCAATTTATGTCAGCAACGATTTTAATTCAATGATGACAAGGATTGCTTTTACTCCGAGAGAGATAAGAGTTATGCTTGCAAAAGCGATTTTGCATGAATTAGGACATTCATTGGGGCTCATGCCAGGTATATTTCCGGGCATAGATCTTGTTAGCAGGAGAGTTTATGATAGATATCCAAATATGCCAGATGATGAATATAATGCTTACTTGGAGAAATACTACAGTGTAATGAATTATCAATATATTTACAATAAACCATGGTTTTATTCAGAAAATAGAAGCTATCTTTTTGATTATTCAGATGGAAGCAACGGCTTACCATATGATTGGAATGATTGGGAGCATATTTATCTTCCAACATTTCAGACTGATGTGCCCGCTTATGAAGATCCGTCTATTGAAACTTTTGAAGATTTTAAGCCTGTAAAGGATTATCCGGAATTAGTAGCAAAGGGATGGAAATATGATGAGAATTTAACAGAAAAATATGGAAAAGAGCTTGAAAAACTTGTTTTAGTAAAGAATACAGATGCTGAAATAAAAATACTTATAAAGGAAGATGCTGAAGAAAATGAATATAATCTGCGAATTTATGCAAAACCGAATGTTGACCCAGTTTTTGCAGTTTATTCTCTTGTTGCAGAAGGAAAATTGGTCGGCAGCAAAATAGAATTTTATTCCCAGCAAGCTTTAATTGACTATGCAAGAGAAAAAATAAAGGAATCTGGATAGCTTCGACTGTTCCATTCATAAAAACTTTTATGAATGCATGAATATACATATAAGAGGGCCGGTAGATCAGCTGGAAGATCGCCACCTTGGCATGGTGGAGGTCTCGGGTTCAAATCCCGACCGGTCCATTATATTATGATTCTATTCTGCCTTTTACCTTTACCATAAATTTTTTAATTTTTTCACATATTCTCCTCTGAATTTTGGATATGAGGGCTTTAGTTAATAAAGTCCTTGAGATGTGTGAAGAAATTACAAGCCTAGTGGGAGCTTGCAGTAGATGTGGGAGATGCTGCAAACTACCTTTTCTTTTGCCAGAAGATAAAGCAAGAATATGCAAATATCTTGGCATATCAATTTCACATCTAGAAGAAAAATATTTATCGGAAAGGAATTCGTCATGTCCATTTTTTGAAAACAATCGCTGCAAAATATACCCTGTTCGTCCAACAGTATGTAGAATCTATCCCTTCATGCTCTTACCTCATGGCTTATTTTTGATGGATATACATAGATGCACTCTTGCCAGAAAAATTTATGAGAATTTTCTCCAAAAGAAGGAGAAAAAGGAAAAACATGCCATTGTAAAGATTCCTTTGATAAAACTTGAGGGATTTTATGTTGAAATAAAGGGATTGCAGCAAAAGGTTATTTAAGTTAAGTGATTATAATAATGACAAAATGGCGCGGAAATCATGGCAGGAAAAGCTGGCCGATGACAAAGATTTGCCAAGAGTTGAAAAAATAACTGATAAGATGAGTAAAAGATGGGGAGAAGGGACCTTTGTTATTCCAGCTCCAAGGGAAGTGGATGAAATCATGAGAGAAGTGCCAGAAGGCAAACTAATCACAATTAATCAGATAAGACAGATACTTGCAAAAAAACATAATGCAACAATAGCATGTCCAATTACTACAGGAATTTTTGCTTGGATAGCTGCTCATGCTGCAGAAGAGGCAAGAGCAGAAGCCATGGAACTCATGAGAGTACAAAATCATATAAGAAGCCCGAGATTTTCCGGACCGATAATAGGTCTAACCAAAGATTGCATATCTGGTATATACATTCTTACAAGTTCTGAGAGAAAGTTCAGTAGAGAGGAGTTCGTTGAACTCATAAGGTCGACAGATCTAGATGTTAAGATACCGGAGAAAAAATACATGGATGGGAAGGAGATATTCAGCGTGTTCCTTCCTAAAGATTTCTCCATAAAATACAAATCGAGATCTGGAGAAGCTGTTATCATAGAAAACGGTAAACTGGTGAAAGGTGTTATAGATAAGAATGGTATAGGTGCAGAAGCAGGTAAGATTCTTGACAAAATGGAAAGGGAATACGGAAAGGAAGTTACCAAAAAGTTCATAGAAAACATGATGAAGCTCTCTTTGGAGTTCTTAACGAGATATGGTTTCTCAGTTAGTATTTCTGATTACGACCTTCCGGAAAGAACGAGAAAAGGTATAGAAGATGTGGTTGAAAAAGCTAGGAAAGATGTGGATAGGATAATAAAGGAATTCGAGGAAGGAAAACTTAGAGCGCTTATAGGAAGAACACCGAAAGAAACGTTGGCAAGTTTGATAAAAAGAAGGTTGAACAAATGTTTGGACGAAGTCGAAACACTAATCGAGAGAGATATAAAAGATAACCCGACCATAGTCATGGCAAAAAGCGGAGCAAGGGGAAGCATGGTAAACGTGGTTCAAAGTACCGCCATGATAGGGCAAGAAACCATAATGGGTGAAAGAGTGGAGAGGGGTTACCACGAAAGAACCTTCCCACACTTCAAGCCAGGTGACATAAGCTTGGAAGCAAAAGGTTTTGTAGATAGGGGCTTCAAGATGGGACTTACACCATTCCAGTTCTTCTTCGATGCCATGAACAGTAGGGAGTCTCTCATGGATAAGTCGTTGAAGACGAGACACTCTGGATACATGGAAAGAAGGCTTGTTGGTGCCCTACAGGATCTAAAGGTAGAATATGACCTAACCGTAAGAAACAGCGATAGAGAAATAGTCCGATTCCTGCCGGGTGAGGATGGACTGGATCCTTCCAAGATAGAAAGAGGTGTTATGAATGTCGAAGAAATCGCAAGAAGCATTTTCGGATGAAGTATCTCTACCAAAAGTTATAGAGGAAGAGATAGAGAGGGTAGCGAAAAAGCTAAAAC
>JAPDJQ010000034.1 GCA_029259015.1 Thermoplasmatota archaeon
CACTCGGGCTGCGGGTATTACCGCGGCGGCTTGCACCCGTCTTACCCAGCCCTTACTCCCCGAGCTTTCTAGGCTCGGAAACAGCCTACGCTGAGCGTAGGCACTGGGAGTCCCCTCGTCGCGGTTGCCCGCATTGCGAAGGTTTCGCGCCTGCTGCGCCCCGTAGGGCCTGGACTCGTGTCTCAGAGTCCATCTCCGGGCTCCCCCTCTCAGGGCCCGTACCCGTCGTAGGCTAGTGGGGCCGTTACCCCCACTACAACCTGATAGGCCGCAGACCCATCCTCGGGCTCCTTGCGGAATTTCGGCCACAGGGCCTTCCAGCACCCATGGCCTATGGGGGTTTAGCCCCAGTTTCCCGGGGTTATCCCCCTCCCGAGGGTAGGTTGTCCACGTGTTACTGAGCCGTCCGCCGGTGGGCAAAGCCCCCCTGGACTCGCATGGCTTAGTCGGACTCCCATAGCAGTGGCCTCCGGCAGGATCAACCGGTGTTGGAATACGGTCGCATCTCCACCAAGCTTTACCAATAGCCAATGCTTCTGCGTCTGTCGGATTTGAGATAGCCTACCCTCATACGGGTAGTTTTCTCAAATCCCCACCAATTTAGACCCAAGCGGAATAAGCCCCCTCATAAATCAGGGGCATAGCCGGTTACTTGGGTCACCAAACCCATAATATAGCCGGTGTTTATAAAAATTTTGGTGTGTGTATTTCACTGTCAAACAGGAGAAGTTCTACTATCTAGCCAGCTATTTTTTATAAACCTTTCGGTAAAGGTAAAGGAGATAGAAGATTAATAGCATGAAAAAATAGCGATGATGAAGGACCTAATGGATTGTTTCTATCTGTATTCATGAGAAGAAGCAGAGGGTGATGAAGCATCGATAGTTAACCCAAACATTTTTCATTTTTAAACTCTAGAATGGGAAGCATTGCTTTGTGCACATTCATAGGTGAAGCACTACAGTATCATGTCACTCATTTTTTATTCAAAATCTTCTTTCAAAAACTCCTCTGCTTCCTAAACTTTCAGAGGAAAAATTTAAAATCACATTCTATTTTATACCTCAGCGGGCGTGATCTAGCTGGTTAGGATGTGAGCCTTCCAAGCTCAATGCCCGGGTTCGAATCCCGGCGCCCGCATGTATTTTTCTAGTTGTATAAAATGAAAAATGTTTGATGGTTTAAAATGATACGGAATAATTCCTGTAGATTCTCCTCAATGTTTTTAAGATAAATTTTATCTGATATGTCAATACCATTTTCTTTCATAAGAGTTGAGATATAATCAATGGCATTATTAATCCTCTTAACGTTTGCGTGCTCTTTGCATATTCTTATAAGCTCGGGATACACAATAGCAAATGCCTCATTACTCAAATAACTTGCATTAAGCCACATTTTTTCTATTGCTATAGCCCTCATTTGCATATTCATATCTGATAAAGTAAGCAATTGCATTGCTTCTTCCTGCTTTCCTTCCTGCAGCAGCTTTATTGCCTTTATTTCTGCTTCTTCAGTTTCGTTGATAAACTCAGCCTCAACTTTCTCAAATATGCTTGTAAGATTGTCATGTCCATATTTTTCTAAAAGCTGCAAGGCAATAGAATGAGCTCCACCATTTTCATAAGCATCATAAATATCCAGCGAGCCAATGTGCACAGGCACAAATATTGAAGCACACTGATCTGTGGCAAACCACAGTGTGCTTAAAAATTCTGGATATTCTTTTGGGATTTTGTATACTGTTGCTGCTTCATAGCCGCCTTGGCACATTCCCCTCAATCCTTCTAAATCATTGCTATGGATACGAGACCATGCCATCATATCTTTTACCGTAATATTGCCAATTCTTTTTTCAATAATGTTTTCCATTTTTCTTTCCCATTCATAGTATTTGAAACAGAGGAAAATTTTCGCCTTGCTGCCATTGATATCAAGCAATCTGAGCCAGAAATTTCCTATCGGCCTTCCTTCCCCAACAAAAATTTCTTTTTTTAATCCAAATGGGAAGAGGCGGGCAGTGATTGAATTTGATGAAATTTTTACAATATGAATGCCCATTAAACCACCAAGGCGTATTATTTTTCCTTTTTCCACCCAGCCGGTAAAAGTTGAGTTGAATTGTGATGCAGTAAATAATGGATAGAGAAGATGTATATTCCATAGCATTTTGGGATAATTTGATTGAACAGCTATTCCATCTTTAATTTCTTTCACGCGATAATTGAAAGCATCCGCCTCTATTATTGCCCCCTTATCAATTCCAACAACAAACATATTTTCAGCTACTGATGTAGCATGGAGTTTATCCACTGCATCATGAGTTAGCAGGCTGATTGCCTCATCAATATTATCGGCTGACTGGATAGCATACCTCATCCAGTCAAAATCATCCCACGCATATTTGGAGGGGTTGACTAGATAAGAAAGGGTATCAGCATCTGCTATGGCTATGCCAGCATCATTCAATATCATGCCTGGCTTTGTAATATTTGGAGGAATGTCTTTCACGGTTGTTGTACCTATAAATTTATGCCTCACTTTGAAATGCATTTTGAAGCCGAACCATGGATGATGATATTCATACTCATAACCCTTTGGAATGGGGCAAAGCACCTGTAAGCCTGGCCTAGCTGGATCGCGGACCTTCATCAATAAATTGTAATTGCCGGCGGTGGCGTTTGCTATGGCCATGACGAGCTTGCAACCACTGCCTTTTGCATATGATAAAATGGAAAGAGAAGATCTCCCTGCTTTTTCAATGTTATCTTCTTTAGAAAACAAATTGCTGGTAGAGGGCATTCCAATGAGAAGGAAAATGATAATTAGAACAAATATTGTTTTCAATTTCATTTTCTTTTCAATATAATTTCGGTATAAATATCTTTCTTGGTTATGATATTTTCTTTTCAATATTGTGGAGTATTCCTAGTATTTTTATTAAGAGATGCCTGTTGATAAGGGTGTCTAGATAGCCAGTTAGGAGAACTTTTTGCGTAATTTTATTATCATCCAGAATTTCTTTCCGCAACTTCAGGAGACCATCTTCCACATCCTTGTAACGGCCCTCTGAAAATAGTTGATTTGCTTCCTGGCTATTCAGAAAATTTTCCATTTGTTCTCTGAATTTAATAATTAACTGAAAAAACTCCTCTGCCTCGTTATAATTATTTTTTTCATTCATGCAATTATATGCATTGTTATTTAGATAACTTTCTGAATTTATCGGTAAATTGGGAAGTCTGGCTCGTCTTTATTTTTCGTCGCTTCCCTTACAATTTCTCTTGCAGTTTCTCTGCTGATACCAAACGTTTTTATAAGATATTCAGTAATCTGTTCTTTCGTCTCTCCCTTCTCCAGTTTTTCATCTACTATTTTGAGAACATGCATCAACTGGGCCTCCCTGTATTCTTCATCCAAACCAAGTTTTTCCACCATATCATTTAAAGCAAGCAGAGTAACAGTTAGAGCATCGTTGAATTCCTCTCTATTTAAAGCTGCTAGATCTAAATCAGTCAGTATTATTATTTCATCATTGTCTCCACCAATAACATACTTTGCCATTTTCCATCTGCCATTTAGCATCAGCAATGTGCGATAAATTTTGAGTCTCTCTTTTATCTCCATAATTGCTGTTTCTATGCCAGTATAAATTTGAAGGGAGGCAAAACCTCTGCTTATATTAACAAAAACACTGTATGGTGTTCTGGGGCTTGTTGCTTTTATCCATATGCTGTTATTTATTTCGTCTACCTTAACATCCCAGTGTTCATCTAAAGGCTTATCAGAGTCGGCAATTTCCTCCTCAAACCAGTTTACGAATTTCTCTTTCCAGCTTTCTTCCATAATAACTAATGAAATTATAAATAAAAATGTGATTGTTATTTTTTGTACCCTAGCTCTTCAAATGCAAATTTCCATTCTCTGTATACCTTTTCTTTTATTTCATCGGTGAGGGTATAGCTATATGGTTTGTAGTCCTTATGTTTTCCAACAAATTTTTCAAATGCAGGCTTTGCCTCTTCAAACCCTGTCAGTCCAAGCTTTTTATAAATGTTCTTCAAGGTTTTTATTGGCTCCTTAACGAATTCTTCATAGCTTATTTCTACGAGATTTCCTTCAGGTATCAAATTTTTCTCCTCAAAATATCTCTTATACACCTCCTTGTAAAAATCTAGGATAAATCTATCCAGTTCTTCCTTTTCAATATGCTGGAACGAAAATATTGGCAAAATCTTTTCGTATAGTCTCCATGTAGAAAGATACACTTTATAGGGATCTCTGTATATATGTATAAATTTTGCATCTGGAAAAGTTTCAAGGAGTAATTTTATCCTTCCAGTATTTATTGGACTTTTAAGCAATATTCTTTTCCCGTCATGCTTATAAGTTATCTTTTTCAACAGATATATATACCATTTTTTCCATTCCTCTATGATTTCTTGACTAACGCCCTCAAATAGCACATATCTTTTGAAATAATAGTACAATCTCTTTGGGAAATACCATCCGTGATGAAGAGAATATGGGCAGAAATTGGCTATGGCATATTCTTCCTCATAAGGCAAGCCAGCCTCCATTTCTAGATCATCCATAGGCCTTTTCTTGGGCAAATGTTTTTTAACAACTTCTTTAAACAGTTTCTCACTTCCCAAGAAAACCCATGGTGCCATCGTTTCAAGCGTTGATACATAAGCCAGACTTTTGTCCTGACCCATTAAATAATGCAGAAAAGTTGTCCCACTCCTAAAATGTCCCACTATGAAAAGAGGAGGAGAAATTTTCACATTCTCTATCTTCTTATCAAATTTTATTCTCTCATAAATTCTGAAGGGTGTGATGAATGTAATCATGGATGTAACATAAAGAGCGCGAGGTATAAGTCGCCAGTCTATGCAGAATCTGTTCTCGGCCAGCAATCTCACCCAGTTTGTAAATGAACTCCCTGCTAATGGTTGCATCTTAACGTTGAGGTAATATTCTTTATCGTATTTAAATTTCATGCATATGTAATGCATTTTTCATTAAAAATTTTTTATATTGGTTAGACATTTAGCACCATGAAATTTTGGGATGAAAAAATAGAGACAATGCCATTGAAAGATTTAAAGGAGTTGCAACTGAAAAGGCTGAAAAAAGTTATAAAGATGGCTTATGAAAGGAATAAGATATATCATAAAAAGTTTGATGAAGCTGGTATAAAGCCAGATGATATAAAAAGTCTGGATGATCTGAATAAAATACCCTTTTTAACAAAAGACGAGTTAAGAACTTATTATCCTTTTGGCTTGCTGTGTGTTGAGCTTGAAGATTGTGTAGAAGTACATGCATCTTCTGGCACAACTGGTAAACCAGTGGTGGCAGTATACACAAGAAATGATTTAGAAGTATGGGCAGAAGTAATGGCTCGCTCATTGTGGGCAAATGGTTTGAGAAAAAGCGATATAATGCAGAACGCATATGGCTATGGTTTGTTTACTGGTGCGCATGGATTTGAAAAAGGGGCACAGAAGATAGGAGCAATGGTTGTACCAACAAGCTCAGGTAATACAAAGAGACAGATAAACATAATGAAGGATTTTGGAACAACAGCTTTAGCTTGCACACCTTCATATTCCCTTTATATGGCAGAGGTTGCTGAGCAAATGGGGTATTCCCCAAAAGATGATTTCAAATTACGTATTGGGCTATTTGGGGCTGAGGCATGGAGCGACGAAATGAGAAAAAAAATTGAGGAGATATGGGGAATTGTTGCCCATGAGCATTATGGCTTGACGGAGATAATTGGGCCAGGTGTCGTTACAGAATGCGAAGAGAAAAAACTCCATATAAATGCTGATCATTTTCTGGCAGAAATTATAGACCCCAAAACAGGTGAGAGACTCGAGCCAGGGGAGGAGGGAGAACTTGTATTCACTACTCTAACTAAAGAGGCGTTTCCAGCAATTCGTTTCAGAACGAGAGATATAGCGGGTTATATTGAAGAGCCATGCGAGTGCGGACGGACTCTGCCAATTCAAACCCGTATCAAAGGAAGGAGCGACGACATGATGAAAGTTAAAGGCGTTATAGTTTTTCCAAGCCAGATAGAGGAAGCAATGATGAAAGTCGAGGGTGTGAGCGGAAACTATCAACTTGTTAAGAAAAAAGAAAAGGAAATTACAACATTACAGGTCAGAGTTGAGCCCACTGAAGAGAGATACAAAGAAGGAAATCTTGATGAACTAGCAAAGAAAATTGAAGAGGAAATCTACACCATTCTGAATCTCCGTATTCCGGTTGAAATAGTTAAGCCAAACACTCTGCCAAGAAGCGAAGGAAAAGCAAAGAGAGTTGTGGAAGAATAATTATAAAAGGAAGAAGGAAAAGATATTCAGCAGAACAACAAAAAGAGGCACAGATATCACAGTTGTCCAGGTGACAGCAAGGGCTGTTACTCTTCCGTTTATTCCATATGGAATCAAAAACATATTGGTGCTTGTTATTGGTAAAATTGAATTGAGTAGTAATACAACAAACCATTCTGAGGGTATCAAGTGTAGTAGCATTAGAGTGCCAAAAATAGCTGCGATAATTATAGGAGTTAAAATTACTGTAAGAAAAATAATTTCTTTAACCCAGGCAAGCTCTCCTTTTTTGCTGAAAAATAGATTTTGCAACTCCTTTTTACTTAAATCTTTGACTTTTATCCCTGCGCCTACGTAATATAAAGCGGCAGGTATTGTAATGGCTCCAAGAAACCTCAATATTTTTCCCCATTCGTAGGTAGATGTGGTCAATCCGGTATGGGCATGTATTATTGCTGCACTTATTGGGAATATTAACAGATACCATGGATATATCCGTAGGAATAATGGGAGAGGATTTTTTTCTTCCCCTCCCTCGATCTCCTTTTTATGAAGCACAGCAAGTATGTATGGGATGATGGCAAAAAGAAAGATGCCGAGCAGACTTATATATATAGCTGCATACACCGCTAGCCTTTCAATTGCCAGCATTGCTCCACCAACAAAGGCTGCACTTCTTCCCTGATTAACAATAACAGTTTTTATGAATTCTATCCTTTTTTCTTTTTTATCGCAAACTCTTCTCACCTTTTTCATGGCAAACAAATAGGCGATTATATAGAGAAAAGCCATTACTACACACGACACGACAACAAAATCAATTTCTTCTTCGGTGAAATTGACATCGAGAAAAAGCCTGAAAAGAAGAATAGGAATGAAAACAAATAAAAGCACAAGACCTACCTTTTTCATTATCGCATCTATTTTTTCTTCGCCAAAAAATCTTGTAAGGAAAATAGTTATAAAGAAACCAACAACTATCCAAGGCAGAGTCCAGATGCCACTTATGTATGGAATTATTTTATCTAGTATTTCCAGAATGTTATCCCCGAGATATGAAAGCACAATGCCTTAAAAATATTATGAAAAGACTTCATGAAGAAAGTTTTAATCTCTTTTCCTGTTTATCAGTCATGATGGAAAGAGAAGGAAACATAGTAGTGGCAAAATTTGTTGATGGAGAAATCATGCAAAATTTGAAAGAGCTTATGGAAAAAATAGATGCAGAATCAGCCATCATAATGAATGGCATAGGAATGCTTGAAAATGCCGTTATTGGCTATTTTGATGGAGAAAAATATTTGAAGGAGAAAATAGAAGAACCAGCAGAACTCGTATCTCTGCAAGGAAACATCGGAAAAAGTGGCAGTGAGTATATCATTCATGTTCATGTGGGATTAGCATGCAGAGACCATGTGCTAAAGGGTGGGCATTTATTTGAAGGAAAAGTAAAAGTTGTGAATGAGATTGTGTTATATATTCTGAATGAGATAAGAATAAAAAGAGCAAGAAAAGGCAACTTAATGGAGATGAAACTAGAAAAATAGCTTTTTGCTATCAAATTTGAGAAATTTAGAAAAATTTATATACCACCTGCTGATAATAAATTGATAGCAAACTGCTATCATGATGAGGGGAACGAGGGATCGCCTCCTCGAAAGAGAGCTTTCTACCCCAACTCGTTCCCCTCACTCATTATTTTATTGATATTCTATGAGCCACTACTATATATGTATCTCGATTTTTTTCAAATAGTAAAAAATAAATTTGTTGAAGATGAAATAATAATCTTATTAGCTGATTACAGGATAACATAAATTTTCGATTTTCCTTCTTATTTTGACAAAGAAAATTTTTCATTATCTCGTCTTATTTCAGAGAGTAAATAATTTATATCTGCCATCAATAAATGCACATGTTCAATCCAAAAATGGAAAAGTTGCCAAGAAGAAAACTTGAAGAATTGCAACTGAAAAGACTCAAGAAAATATTAAATCATGCATATGAGAATGTCCCTTTCTACAGAAAAAAGTTCGACGAGGCAGGTGTAAATCCCAACATAAAAAGTCTGGACGAGCTGGAAAAATTTCCATTCACCACAAAAGATGATTTGCGCCGCAACATGCCCTTTAATATGCTTGCCCTGCCAATGGAAGAGTATGTGGAGCTTCACGCATCTTCTGGCACAACTGGAGAGCCTGTTACAGTATGTTATACAAGAAATGATTTAGAAGTATGGGCAGAAGTAATGGCTCGTTGCCTTGCAATGGCTGGACTGACAAAAAAGGATATTTTCCAAATTCCAATACCATATGGCACATTCACAGGAGCTTTTGGATTTCATTATGGGGGGCAGAAAATAGGGGCTTTGATAGTTCCCACTGGTAAAGGAGAATCTGAAAGACAGATAAGGCTTATGAAATATTATGGCACAACCTTCATAGCAGGCATTGCTTCCTATGCATTGCATCTTGCCAATGTTGCCAGAAAAATGGGTATCGAACCCTCAGAGTTAAACGTAAGGAATGGTATATTTGGAGCCGAGATGTTTACAGAAGCAACAAAGAAAAGAATAATGGAAGAATGGAATATGGATGTTCATGATATTTATGGATTAACAGAAATGTGTGGGCCTGGAGTATCCACTGATTGCGATGAGCATGATGGCCTGCATTTATGGGAAGACCATTTCTATGCAGAAATTATAGATCCTAAAACAGGAGAGAAGCTTGAAAAGGAAGAGGAAGGAGAATTGGTTTTAACAACTTTAACAAAAGAAGGCATGCCTATAATAAGATATAGAACTAGAGATATAACATTCATTTATGATGGATTGTGCAATTGTGGAAGAACGCATATAAAACATGCTCCAATAAAGGGCAGAAGCGATGATATGCTCATAGTAAAGGGAACAAATATATTTCCAAGTCAGATAGAAGAGGCTATATTGAAAAATAACAAGGTTGGCAATAACTGGCTGATGATTGTGGATAAAAAAGGAGATATGGATACTATTCTGGTTAAAGTGGAAGGAAAGAAAAGATATAGTGAGGAAGAAAGAAAAAGAATCGAGGAGGAATTGAGAAAGGAAATCAAAATAATCACAACACTTGGTGTAAATGTAGAAGTTGTTGAACCAGATAGCCTGCCAAAGCACGAAGGAAAAGCAAAGCGTGTTATAGACAAGAGGAAACTAAATCAATGAAATCAGCCAGTTTCATCCCATTCTCCCATCTCATTATGTAATTTCCGTCTCTAGTTTTTTCCAGTTTCGGCAATTTCTTGTATATCTTTTTGCTTTTCCCCTCTATTCCATCAATTTCCATTGTAAACAATCTCCATGCATCTCCTCGCTTTCCTTTAATTCTGAAAGCGAATAGAGGTAAAACTTTTGCAGCAACGCATTTTTCCTGCATTTCCTTGGCTTTGCGCTGCATTCTTCCGCCTTCGTGGCTGAACAATATTTCCTTCTCTTTTCTCACCTTTATCTCTATGATGAAAGACATTTCTCCTCTTATTGCTACTATGTCGGCTATGCCAAGTGAGCCAGCTGCTCTTACAGTTATGAATGGTTTTTCCAAAATTTTGAGATATTTTTTCCTCTCTTCCTCACTATAACTCTTTGTAATTTTTTCTATTACTTCCCTGTTGCCAGCAAGTATTTCTCTTAACTCACGCTCGTAAGCACTCATTAATTAGTAGCCTCCTATCTTTAAAGTTGGATCGCCAAGCAATACAAATGCCTGTATGGTATGCAAATGCCATCTCTCATATGGTATTTTGAAATGCTCCACATATCTACTTACGGCATATCCCCAGCACTCGCCGAGATATTCCTTTCCTTCAATACCATAAGCATAGAATAAACCAAGCTGCATATATCCATAGCCAGATTCCACACAATCAGGCTCATTTATGCCATCTCCATCCAAATCTCCCTCCTCACCTGGAGTGGCAACAGGAAATGCGGTATAGCCCAGGGAGGCTATGCCCCCACCATTATATTTGCGGGCAAACCACCAGCTCAGTCCTTCTGGAGACGGTATGCCACCTGTCCATGGATGGATTGTTAAGCTGACATTAAACATTGCTGTATGACAACCTCCTATCACTGTTATTGGATATTCTTCATTGAAAAAAGTTGGCAAATCCCATACTCCAATTCCTTTCTCCCATTTGTCAAATCCATCTGGCTTATGGGTACTCCAGTAAATTGGGCTACCATGTCCATGTAAATGCATAAACATTGCCCCATTGCCCAGTGCATTTTTTATGGCAGCAGCAGTAACATCCATCTCACTTGCATATACCTTGGCTGCTTCGAAACCCTGCAAATATTCCAGCGTTTTGTCACATACAATCTCTCCTTCTATTCCTTCCATCTCAAAATTGTCTCCGCCTGCAAGAACAATTTTCTTACTTGTCTTGCTATTTTCATAACTTATTGTTTTCTCAATCATTATTTTTACTTCTGCCTTATTTCTACATGCCCATCTTCCTATGTAAACATCTGGATATAAATCCACATCATCTAACATTTCGCCATAACTTCTCCATTCTGAAAATATGTCATTGCCATCAGTATCCCATGAGGAAAAGGAATAATTGGCATCATATATATCTGCATAATACAAATCGCTGATGTATTTGCCTTCATCTGCCCAGTAAACATGGACATATCTTACAGGTATATACCACTCTTCTTTTATACCTGGCTTCCTCCCTCCAACAAGCAAAACATATTTTATGCCCCATTCTTCTATTGCATTCTTGATAAAGTATTTTATCTTCTCTGCGTCATCTCTCCCTTGGACTGCAAAATATTCTCCATTTAATAGGCATTCAAGGCATACAAGTTTTGTCTTTATTCCATGGTTTTCTTTATGCTGTACAAATGTTTCCAGCATTCCCTCCCACTCCTTGGGGCAAATAATGAGCAAATCGTATGTTTGCTTGTTGAACAATGGTTTCTCTGGCTTTGTATAATCAACTTTCAATTCAAATTTATCTGCAAATAAAACATCTCCAGCAACATATCTTACAGGATATAGATGCACAACTAGTATAACAACATGCTCACCATCCTTTATTCCACCTATTGCCTCATATGAATACCATTTTTCAGGATAAACAATATTTTTATCATAACTGCCTTCTTTTATTTCATATCCTGGAGGGGCAGGAATGTACGATGCTGGCAGCTTAACTCTTCCCAAATTTTTAATTTCAACTGGCTTTGCTTCAACGCTAAATTTACTTCCTGCAGGCAAAATATATGTTTTTATATAGAGTGGCACGATTGGCTTATTTTCTGCTATCAGATTTGCACAGTTCTCCACGTATACCATATCTTCCTTAACAATAACCTGAGAGAACTCAATTTGTTCCATATTCTGTTGTATATCTGCTGTGTCTTTAACGACAATTTCATTCAGCGTACCTATTCCATTTAATGCCAAAAACAAAATTGCAATAACTACTGCCAGAGATTTCATGAGAGTATATTGTAAAGATGTTTTTAAATTTTCACTTCCTTATTGAACTATCAATTAAATTTAATGTCGCATTATCTTCCATATTTTGCCATTGCTTCTCCATACTGAATTATATGCCTCTCCATTGCTTTCTCCAAAATTTTTCTGTCTGCCCCTGCTTCTAAATCTAGCAACGCATCCAAGGCATATACTCTGAAATAATAGCGATGTGGTTTGCCGGGAGGCGGGCATGGCCCCCCATAACCAATTTCTCCAAAGTCATTTATTCCCTGTATTGCTTTTATTGGAGCACTCACTTCCTTTTCTTTCGGGATATTTTCTGGTATGGTATCTGTTGGTTCAATATTCCATATAAGCCAGTGATTAAATGTACGAAATGGAGCATCTGGATCATCCATAATGATTGCCAATGATTTTACTTCCTCCTTTAGTCCTTCAATCATTATTTTTGGGGAGATATCGTCTCCGTCGCATGTATGCTTTACAGGAAACTCATCAAATTCAAGTTTTACTGTCAAATCTTCTTTAGTCTTTTCCTTTTTGGGCCATCCTGACAAAATAGATGCAATAATTATTCCTATAATTGCCACTTTCTCCATGTTATTCAATAGCAAGGCAATATTAATCATTTACGATGCAATCCAAAATATTTATATATGAATATATATTCACATATTCATATGAAGGATGTGTGCGAGATAGAGTATGTAAATAAGGAGGCGGTTGAAGAAGTAAAATCAAAAATGCTGGATGATGCAACTCTTCTAAAAGTAGCAGAAATTTTCAAAATTTTAGGAGATTCCACAAGAGTAAAAATATTGTGTGCACTGGCTAAAAGAGAGCTTTGTGTCTGTGATTTATCAGCTCTGATTAACATATCTCATTCTGCAGTTTCTCATCAGTTAAGAATATTGAGAGCATATAACCTTGTTAAATTCAGAAAAGAAGGTAAAGTTGTTTATTACTCCTTAGCAGATGAGCACGTCATAAAGTTGATTGAAATGGGGATTGAGCATGCAAAAGAATAATCAGCATAATCATGAAATAGGATGCACTGTCTGCAAGGTTGATTCTGAGAGATATGCAGTTCTAGATAGCAATAAAATTTTGATTATCATAGTATCCGGCATTATACTTACAATTGGTTTATATCTTGAATTTTTCACCAGATATCATCTCTTTGCCCAGATTTTATTCTTCTTTGTTGCAATATTATCCGGTTACACAATAGTGAAAAGAGGACTTCAATCATTGCTTAAAAAACAACTCAACATAAATTTTTTAATAAGCATCGCCGCAGCAGGAGCCTTTTTGATAGGACATGGAGAAGAGGGAGCAGCAGTAATATTTTTATTCTTTATTGCAGAATTTTTAGAGGATTATGCAGAAGAAAGAGCAAAAAAATCCATAGCATCTCTTTTAAGTTTGGCTCCAGAGACCGCGATCGTTAGAAGAAATGGAAAGGAAATAGAAGTGCATGTGCATGAAATAGATGTTGGTGAGATAATTGTTGTTAAGCCTGGAGATAAAATACCCTTGGATGGAGTGATCATCAAAGGAAATTCTTCTGTAAATCAAGCCCCTATAACAGGAGAAAGCATCCCTGTAACAAAAAGAAGAGGCGATGAAGTTTTTGCAGGAACAATAAATGAAGAAGGATATCTTGAAATAAAAGTTACCAAAAAATCCGATGAGACTCTGCTTTCAAAAATTGTTAAACTTGTTGAGGAAGCAGAAAAACAGAAATCAAAAACAGAAGCCTTCATAGATAGATTTGCAAAATATTATACTCCTGCGGTAATAATATTATCATTCTTTGTCATGGTTATCCCTCCTTTAATTTTTGGTCTCCCATTTATGCGATGGTTTTATAAAGGGCTTGTTTTGCTGGTTATTTCTTGCCCCTGTGCGCTGGCAATATCTACCCCTGTATCCATAGTTTCTGCGATTACTTCTGCTGCGAAAAACGGCGTTTTAATTAAAGGGGGAAATTTCATTGAGGAGATTAAAAATACAAAGGTAATAGTTTTTGATAAAACAGGAACACTCACAGAGGGTAAGCTGGAAGTAACGGATATTGTTGTTTTTAATGCATATCCCAAAGAAGAGCTTTTACAGACTGCAGCCTCTCTGGAGGCAAAATCAAAACACCCTATAGCAGAGGCTATAGTCAATAGTGCAGAAAAAAGAAAAATTTCATTGGTGGAGGTTTCAGAATTTAAATCTATTGTAGGGAAGGGGTTGAAGGGTAAAATCAATGGAAGAGCATTTTATGTAGGAAATAAAAGTTTTTTCAATGACAATCATATTGTTTTCCCAGTGGAAACAGTAAAAAAACTTGAAAATGAGGGAAAAACTGTTGTTATGGTTGGCAATGATAGCCAAGTAATAGGCATAATTGCACTAATGGATAAAATAAGAGATGTTTCGCTTTCAACAATAAGGGAATTGAAGAAAATGGAGATTAAAACTATAATGCTTACTGGAGATAATGAAAGAGTAGCTAAGGCAATTGCAAAAAAACTTTCCATCGATGAATACTATGCAGAGCTTTTGCCAGAAGATAAGGTAAGAATTGTTGAAAAATTGCTTGAAAAATATGGCCACGTTATCATGGTTGGCGATGGAGTCAACGATGCACCAGCCTTGGCAAAGGCAAACGTTGGCATAGCCATGGGGGCTATTGGCTCAGATGTTGCCATTGAAACAGCAGATATAGCTTTAATGCATGATGATTTATCAAAAATAGTTTATCTTATAGGGCTAAGTAAAAAAACAATATCAGTTGTAAAGCAAAATATCTCTGCCTCCCTTCTGATTAAGGGTTCTTTTGCTATTCTTACATTTCCTGGAATTGTAACTTTATGGATGGCTGTTGCTGTTGGCGATATGGGGCTGAGCTTAGCTGTAATATTAAATGCTCTAAGAATAGGAAGGAAAAAATAGGGTTATTCAACGATGAGATTCGGATCTAATTTATTGTCGCTTGCCAGTAGAAATTCGTTGCTCATTGAAAGCGCATTAACCGGGCAAACATCATTACATTGGCTGCAGAAAATACAACGTCCTATGTATATTTTAATTTTCTTTTCTTCCTCTTTGAACTCTATAGCTTTTGCTGGGCAAACTTTTATACAAGCCTTGCAGCCGATACATTTTTCCCTGTCGTACAGTATTTTTCCTCTGAACCATTCTGGTAGTTCAACAGGGGGATGAATTTTGATTTTTCCAGCCTGTACTCCTTCCAGAAATTTCTTCACATTTTTTGGAGCGTATTTTGCTGGAAATATATTTGTAAATGGCTTTCTTACCATTTGCTTTAACAGTTGCCCTAACATTGGAAGCATTTTACCACCACCTTATATTGAATTGAGTATCCCACATTAGTAACACCAAGCCAAATAAAGCGAGGAGAGTTACAGTAATCCAGTATACACTGACAACCTGAGTAATACGAAGTCTTGCCATTCCAGCTCTAACTAGAGTGATTGAAAACAGCATTACCAGAAATACCTTAAGTAAGAAAAATAGAAAATCAATCACATATGTGATATTCTCATTTATTCCATTTATGTTTATCAGGCCAGATAAACTGTATGGGAAGAATATTGCAACTACTAAAGAGGCCATAGCAAATGTTCTCACTGCATCTGCAATATAGAACAATGCAAGATTTCTTCCAGAATATTCGACAAGCAATCCATGGGCTATTTCTGTCTCAGCTTCAGCAACATCGAATGGTATTTTTGCTACTTCTCCAGGTGTTACGATTATTAATGCTAAAAGTAAAACAAGTGTTCCAATCAATCCAAGCAGTCCAATTTCTGCCCATATCGGATGACTTGAAATAAACTGCAAACTGAAAACATCACCTCCTATCTGGCTCAATTTCCATGCAACTGCAATTATTACAACTGCCAGAGGAAATTCATATGACATCATTGTAACCATTTCTCTCTGGGCACCGACAGTAGCGAATGGGGAACCTGAGGCAAAACCTCCTGCAACCATCGCCAATGCAGGCAGGATAAAAAGATATATTACTAAGATAATGTCGCCATGTCCACCAAGTAATGGTTTGAAACCTCCTATTGGAATGTAAAGCAGTATTATGATGGAAGAAGCCAAGCATACAATTGGAGCCAGGTTATACATCCATTTTATCGCATTTTCTGGAACTATTGTTTCCTTACTCATCAATTTTACTACATCTAGGAAAGGCTGCCTTATTGGGGGGCCGACTCTCATCTGCATTCTTGCTACCAACTTTCTATCTATGCCCTTGAAAATTAAGCCAAAAATTACCGCAAAAATTGAGATACCGATGCTTGCAACAACTGTTTTAAATAATAACTCACCAATCATCTTAACAACCTCCTTGTCTTTTTAACAGACAGACGATGCAAGTCATCAGCAGTTAAAATCTCCTCCTTATTGTTTCTGACGATAACAACTCTATTTGTACAGGATAGACAGGGATCTATAGAAGCTGCCACTATCGGTATATCTGCAATCTGCATATCTAGCAACATTGGACGCCAAGATAATATGTTTATGTAAGTTGGTGCCCTTACCTTCCATGCATATAAATATTCGAAACCTGACTTGAGCTTGACATAATGTATATCTTCTCCCCTTGGCGCCTCGTATCTTGCAACCGCCTCTCCTTCTGCCTTCTTTATCTGGTTTATCAACTTTATTATTTTTGGCTCTGCAAGAATATCGCCTGGAGGCATTTCATCCAAGGCCTGTTCAATTATCTCTATTGATTGCTTTACTTCCAGAAGTCTTACAATGATTCTGTCATATGTATCGCCTATTGTTTCGCCGGTAAGCATGTCAGGCGTGATGGCTTTAACTTCAAAGTCCGGATAAGCAAAGTAAGGCATGTCTTGGCGAACATCTTTTTTAACGCCACTTGCCCTTACAGTGGGACCAACTGTAGCGAGTTTAATGGCTTCTTCATATGGCAGAATGCCTATCTCTCTTGTCCTCATCTTTATTGTTTTATCTTCTAGGAAAAGCTTTGCTAACTTGCCAAATGCCTGCTTATAATAATCAAGCATCCTCTTTATTTTGGGAATGTGTTCATCTTTAATATCTCTTCTAACTCCACCATACATTATAATTGCTTTAGTAACTCTATTCCCGTTTATCAATTCCAAGATATCCATTACCTTTTCTCTCACCATCCACACGTAGTGGAGCAATGAATCGAAGCCGAGCTCATGGGCGGCAACACCTGCCCACAACAAATGGCTGTGTATTCTTTCTAACTCTCCCTGAATCACTCTTATGTACTCTGCTCTTTCAGGAGATTCTATGCCCGCTGCCTCTTCAACAGCCATCACTAAGCAGGCAGGATGACAGAAGTTGCATATGCCGCATATCCTTTCTGAAAGATAAATACTCTGTACAGGGTTATTTCTATTCATTCCAATCCATTCTATGCCTCTATGATTCTGGCTGGCAATAACATCAACATCCACAATGCGCTCTCCTTCCAGAGTAAATTTAAGCATTATCGGCTCTTTTAAAGCAGGATGAATTGGGCCAATAGGAACTTCATATTTCATTTTTTCCACCCCTCATATAATTTGTTGGTTTCCTTTGGAGCTGTTTCATCTCTTCTCCATGGATATACGCCATCTGGAAAGTCTTTTGTTAAGAATAAATGTCTCTTATCTGGCAATTCCTCAAATTCTACGCCCATCATCTCTCTCATTTCTCTCTCAGAAAATATTGCTGCTGGTATCAAATTTGTTATCGATTTTATTTTCAAATCACTCTTTGGCAATGCAACTTTAAAAGTGACTACAAATTCTTCAAGCAATTTTCCATAGCCAAGAGTAAAATGATAATTCAGCTCTACTTCATCTCCTTCATCACTTGCAGAGATTATGCTGAAATGAGGATATTCCTCTGCCAGTTCTGTTAAATACTCAACAGCATCTCTTATTTTTTCTCTGTCTACTTTAATCCATACGCTTTTTCTTTTCACCTTATTTTTAACCCCAGCTTCTCTTTCCTTAACCCATACTTCATATCCAGCTTCCTGGAATTTCTGCATTATTTCCTCAGCACTCATTTCTTCTCCACCCCCTCTAAGAATTCCCATGCTTTAATGACGCCCTGTATGATTGCCTCTGGTCTTGGTGGGCATCCAGGAACATAAAAGCATTTTGCTCCTGGTATTATTTTTTCTATTGGTCCTTCTAAATGATATGATTCATGGAATACTCCTCCACTTATACCGCAAGATCCAACAACCAAAATAACCTTTGGATCTGGTGTCTGTTCATATATACGTTTCACTTTATCTGCCATATCACTTGTAACAGGGCCCGTAAAGGCGATTACATCAGCATGCCTTGGTGAGCCAACCAGCCTGATGCCGAATCTTTCAACATCATAACGGGGAGTTAAAGCTGCTATAATCTCTATGTCACATCCATTGCATGAGCCGCTATTAACATGGAATACCCATAACGCCCTTTTAAATGCTTTCGGAATCATATTATCACCGCCGCAAACATTACCACAAACATTATGGCAGCTACACCAACAAACCATGCAACATAATCATTTACCACTCCGGAATGCATCCTTTTCATATAGTCATAATATCCTTTCAATGCCTCAATGAATCCCCAATATATGTTGGATGCTCTTACATGAACTTTTTCCTTGGATGGTTCCTCCACGCCGGATAGGAATGGTTTTGTTTGCTCTCCTCCTTTATATTCTCTTTTTCCAAATGCCCTTATTATATAGGCAATTATTGCTATGACTATGAACGCAACAATCCAGACAATTGGATCCCAATACCCACCAACAGTTTTTATTAACATATTTTATCACCCCATAACATTTGATATATACGCAGCATTTTCAATCAGTGCATTTACAGCAGGATTAACAATATTGTTTATTATGATATCTGGGAACAAACCAAAGAATATAATCAAAGCTGCCAGAATAATCATGCTCGCAAGCATCAATTTGGGTACATCCTTTTGCTCGCTTATTTTTGGTCCAGTAAAGACTGAATGGAATATTTTAACGAATATTGCAAGCATTATAATGCTTGCCAGTATCGCAACTATTGATAAAATCGGGCTTACTTTATACACAGATTCATATATCATTATCTTGGATGCAAATCCATTCATTGGAGGCAGGCCAGCTACTGCTGCTAGCCCTATTAAAAATAGTATGGATGTATATTTCATTGAATGAGCCAGTCCTCCTAGCTTGTTTAAATTCCTTTCTTTTGTAATGTAGATTATTCCTCCAGCTACTAAAAACAGTAAGCCAATGTCGAGAATATCATTGAATATGTGGAATATCCCTCCCTGCAAGGCTTTTCTTGCATATAACTCCACTTCATTATTTAACACACCATATAAGCCAACGCCTATGGCAAGCAATATATAGCCAACTTCTGCAACAGCAGCATAGGCAATAAGCCTTTTTATATCATCCTGAATCAGTGCCATGGTAACTCCTATAAAGATTGATATCAAGCCGAAAATAATTATTGCCGCCGGAATCACCACATGGAGGCTATCAGCATATATTGTGAAGCACACTCTGAGCAATGCATATAAGCTTGCCTGTGTAACTGCAATCAACACCATTGAAACTGCTCCTGGGGCCTCGCCGTAAGCATCTGGCATCCACATGTGCATTGGCGCCGCCCCTGCCTTCATGGCAAAGGCTGCGAAGAATAAAATGAGAGCAATCATGTCTATATTCGACAGGCCTGTAATTTTGATTGCTTTTGCTATCGCCGCCATATTCAATAAATCATATTCTCCGTACAGCAATCCAATGGCAAACAACACAAACAAAGCAGCTATTGATGAAATTACAATATATTTTAAGGCAGCCTCTGTTGTGCTTCCTCTTTTGAACTCATATGTTATTAATGCCGCAGATGCTATTGATGCGATTTCGAGGAATACAAATAAATTGAATAAGTCGCCTGTTAGCTCCATGCCGAGCATTCCGACGAGCATGAGCAAAAATAGAGTATAGAATTTTCCTCCCCTCTCTTCTACATGAGAGAATGAATAAATTAAGCCGATTAATGCTATGAGTACACTTATTAAAGCCATGAAGGCACTCAGCCCATCTATTTCAAGAACAATTCTTATTGGAACCGCCGCCTGCATTGGTATGGTTTGAGTTGGATTTGATGCACCCATCACATATATCATTATCCCATTTTCAAAAACATCCTGAACAAGAAAAATTGTTAAGATGAAGGTAGCAGCTAAAGCAATGAATACAACGGCATTTCTTACTTTTTTGCTTATTTTGTCCACTAGAGGCGTCAAAAAGGCGGCTAGCAAAGGAATTGCAATAATCAGAGCCGGCAAATGCTCCATAACATTCATTCTTTCAACCTCCTTATTTTACCAGCATCAAGGGTTCCATACTTTCTATATATATTGATAGTGAACGAAAGAATCAAAGCCAGAACAGCTACTCCTATGACAATGCTTGTAAGTGTTAAAGCCTGAGGAACTGGCAAAACCATTTTTTCTGGGATTTGATCTGGAGATATGCCAGGCGGCAAATTTGTAAATATTGGAGCTACGCCACCTTCCCTATAGCCAAGAGTAATCAAAAATAGATTCACACCGCTTTCCAGTATTGTTATGCCTACTGCTATTTTTATAAGATTCCTCTTGAAAATAATTGCATACATCCCTATTGCTATTAAGGCAACAACTGTTAGGAAAGGCAGATTGTAAATCATTTTTCCTCACCCTCCCTTGAAATTAAGGCGAGTATAAGAACAACTGCTGATAATCCTCCAATAACTTTCATTCCAACTGCAATGTTTAAAATTGGTAAAATACCTCCACTATTTAATGGGCTTTCACCCCACCCTGGAATCTTTCCAAATATTGGCTCGTTTACCAAAAAGTTTGCCAGGAAGGAAGTGGCTAAAAACAATCCAAAGATAGCGACAACAACAAATATTAGGCCCCCTAAACTTTCAAATACAGAGAATCCTCCTTCTGACATTTTTTCTTCAACATGTTTTACTCCATAAGCAACTATGAGTAAAACAACTGCAGATGCTCCTATGGCTCCTCCTTGGAAACCTCCTCCGGGTGTTAGATGCCCATGCATTATGACATAGAAGGAAAAAATTAGTGCAAGAGGAAACAATAATGCTGCTATTGTTTGGACAATAACGGTCATTTTCCCTTCATTCATTTCCTCATTTTTCATTTTTTCTCCCTCCCGAAAAGCAACATAATGCCAGCTATCGCTGTAAATAACACGGTGGCCTCGCCAAGAGTATCATATCCTCTGTAATCAAAGACAACACTTGTCACAACATTGTTTGCACCTGTTTCCTCCACAGCTCCATATTCCCATTCTCCTGTTGTAGTATTATATTTCCCGATGATTCTATCATCCATGGTTACTTTATATTTTGCATCTGGAAAAGTTTCTTTAACATTTGATGGCGGATTGCCAAAGTCGCGTATTTCATATGCTGAGTAAAACAAAAAGAAGAAAAATACAACAAATGCAATAAAAGCCAGTTTCTTCATTCTTCATCACCCTCCATTCTTTTTGTTGCCTTAATCGTTATTATCAATATTGCCGTTGTTAAACAGGCTCCCACTCCTGCTTCCGCAATGGCGACATCTGGAGCGTGAAGGATGTAAAAATATAAGGATAGCAGCAAACTCATTACTGCCAGCGCTATCACACTTGCAAGTAAATCTTTAAACCATATTGCAATAATGGCAGATGCTATCATAAATACTGAAAGCAGTATTATCAATACTTCAAATAAGCTTATCTCAAACATTTTTTCCCTCCAAATCATCTACAACTGCTTTAACGGGCTTTATTCCACTCCTATGAGCTGCTCTTGCTATTGCATGGGCTCCAGTTGGGTTTGTCAACAAAATTGCTATTAGAGCAAAGAGGGTGTGAATGGTGATGACAATCATTTGTTTATCGCCAGCATGCCATTTCCATAACCCATATATCATGGCAGCAAGGCATATAAATATACTTCCAAATGTTGTGCATTTTGTGCCCGCATGTAAACGAGTATAGACGTCAGGAAAACGAAGCAAGCCTATTGAAGCAAGTATGTTAAATGCCACGCCTATTCCCAGAAATATATAAATTATTTCCCAAATCATAGTTTCCCTCCCTGCAAATATTTTGCAATAAATAAGGTTGTGATGTAAGAAAGCAAAGCATAAACTATTGCAACATCTATGTAAATAATTTCCTTTTTTGCCACTCCAAATAAAATCATGGAGGCAATTACAAGAGTGTTTATTGTGTCCAATCCAACCACTCTATCTGGAACAGTTGGTCCGAGTAATACCCTTATTATTGCTATTGCAATCGATAACAATACCAATACCAGTGTTATCATGAACGGATTCATTCTCCTATCCTCCTTGCCCAATCCGGGAAATTGGAGCAAATAGGCTTATAATCCCGGGGCATTTTTTTCAATACCTCTTTCTTCACATTAATCCAGTGAATATACAGGTTTTTTTCTTCATCGACATCTACGCTTAAGGTTCCCGGGGTTAAAGTAATTGAATTTGCAAGTGTTGTTATGGCTACGTCACTTTTTAATCCAGGGGATATTTTTACAATACCTGGATTTATTCTGCCTGTCAGAACACGATAGGCAACATCAAAGTTCGCCTTTGCCATTTCATAGAAGAAGCGGGGCAAATAGGCCAGAATAAAAAGCCATCTTTTAGGGTTTGCCAGTTTAAAATCCTTTACAAGTATTTTTCTAGAGGCAAAACCTGCAATGCATGCCATCACAATGCCCGCAACAAGTTCATCTGTTTGCCAGAAGTTGCCATTAAACGTGAGCAACAGCCACATAACAAAACAAAATACTGTCGAAGCTATGAAAGCTAACATCAAGAGGATATAGAGTTTTGGTATATAAAAATTTACATTTATTTATCTTTAATAACCCTTGTCTCTATTAAATGACTTCCATCGCAACTTTTTGCTTTAAATTTGTATCCTTCTCTACATGCAGCGAAAGATAGTCCATGTTTTCTGCATGCCTTCTCCACTCTCTTCAATAAATCAAATCTCAGATCCTTCGGAAGATAAAAAGAATTTCCATATCTAATCCATTCATATTTTTCGACATTCATAACCTTTTTCAATCTCTTTATTGAGTCATTTCTTGGCTTAATTGTGGAAGCAACGATATGATTGGCATAAGATGAGACAGCATCAACAATTTCTTCAATCTCCTCATCATTTATCCCGGGTATTATTGGATCAAGCCTCACAGAGCATGGTATGCCGTTTCTGTGCAGTTTTTCCAACGCCTTCAGCCTTTTAAGTGGTGAAGGAGCATTTGGCTCTATAACAGCGGCTTTTTTGTTATCCAGAGTTGTTATTGTTATACTTACTGCTGCCATCATATCTTTTAGTAAATCGACATCCCTAGCCACAATATCCGATTTCGTTATTATTAAAACCTTTATTTTATTCTCCTTAAAAATTCTCAGACATTTCCTTGTTACTTTAAAATCTCTTTCCTCTGGTACATATGGGTCGCTGCTATTTGACATACTTATGAAAGTGTCAACCTTATGCAATTCCTTTTTCAGCCTCCGGAATAAATCTTTTTTAAGGCGTACTTTAAATGCATTTGGAATGTATGAGGTTATGTAGCAGTAAATGCAGGCATGAGAACAGCCAGTATAAGGGCTGAACGAATACTTTTTTGGGCATGTGCATAATTTGCTTTTCCAGGGGTCGAAAGGCGTGATTAACACAATGTTAAATGGAGTGCTATTTAAATTTAAAACTGTTTTTCATTCAACAATTTTCCCTCTTTTTGTTACATTATGAACGACTTTTTCTATCCTGTTTATGGCATCAATCGCTCTTTTAATTTTCTCTTCGCTATATCCTTCTTCCAGAACTAAAGATAGATAACCTTTTGCTATTGCAATTGGATTGAAAAAGTAGTGAGCTATTCGTAGTTTAAATTCTCTTTCCTGTTCCAAAGTTTTTCTCACTTTTTCATATGCTGTTTTCAATTCTTTTTCCATTCTTTTTCTTTCAGTAATATCCATCACATAGCCATGATAATGCTTTATTTTGCCTTCAAGGTCTCTTTCTATTACTGTAAAATCATGTACCCATCTATATTCGCCATCCGCTGTAAGAATACGGTAATCCTGCTCAAAATAGGGGGTGCCCTTTTCTCTATAAAGTTTTGCTTCCTTATTTATTCTTTCGATATCATCCGGGTGAACAATATCGGCATAATTGATTTTACCACTGATAAAGTCCTCCGGTTTGTACCCGAACTGATCTTTCACATTGGAGGAAACATACAGCACAGGGATGGAATTTTCTCCTGCTATCCATTTGAAGACAACGACAGGTCCACCAATAAATAACCTCCTCTCTTCTTCAAGCATTTCCTCCATCCTTTTCTTTTCTGTTAAATCTCTTACCACTTTAACAAAACCAACAAGTTTTCCATCCTCATCCCTTAATGCTGTAATAATGATATTTGCCCAAAAATAGGAGCCATCTTTGCGTACACGCCATCCTTCATCTTCGATTTTACCTTTAGCAGCAGCTAATTCCAGTTCCTTTTCTGGTTTGCCATTCCTTCTTTCCTCCTCTGTATAAAAACAGGAAAAATGTTTGCCTATTATCTCTTCTTCTCTATAACCCTTTATTCTTTCTGCTTCGGGACTCCAGCTTACAATATGTCCCTCTGGATCCAGCGCGAAAATTGCATAATTTTCAACACTTTCTATCATCAGACGATATTTTTCTTCACTTTCTTTCAATGCTTCCTCTGTTTTCTTTCTTTCTATAATGGTCTGTGCCGATGTAACAAATACTTTTACATATTCCGCATCTTCTTGGGTATATTTAGCCAGCTTATTTGCAACAACTGCAATTGCAGTTATGCGGTTGTGGCTGAATATAGGAACAGACAGCAAACGTTTTATAGCAACGGGCCCCTCAGGAAGCCCATGTTTATCATATTTTTCATATTCATTTATAATGATGGTTTTCCTTTTACGGACGGAATCAGCCCAAATTCCAGCATCAGCAATAGAGTATGTTATTGGTTTATCACCTATTTGACGATTTTTCATGCCCTCTTCAGACCATGAATAGATTGTTATGGTGTCTTTACTTTCATTGATATGTCCCCAGAAAGCATATTTGCTTCGAGTCAAATCTAATAATTTTTCCAATACGTAATCATATATTTCCTGAAAAGAATCATCAAGTATCTCTGTGAGCCCCCACAGCGCTTCCAAAAGATTGAGCCTTTTATCCAATTCTTTTTTATTCTGCTTCTTTAAACTCTTCAACATTCACACACCATTCCCTCTCCAAAAAACACAATTTTGGCAGCCTCCTCGATGTTTTTATTCTCCTTCGTTTTACCACTCCTGCCTATATCCATAATAATTTTCTTATTTAAAAATTTCTGATTAAATGCCAGAGACATTTGCACAAAGCAAGATATTACCACACCATCCATTTTTCAAAATTTCACTAAAAATTTAAAATAAAGCGCGTTTACAAATGGATGGAAAAATCAGATGTTTTGATTGTCGGCGGGGGCGTTGCTGGACTAACTGTCGCAAAGTTTCTGGCAGAAGAAGGCGTTGATTATATTTTGCTTGAGGAGCATGACGATTTTTTTAAGAAGGCATGTGGAGAAGGAGTTACACCAGTTCTTGGCGATTATACTTTTTTTGACCTATATGAAAGCAAAAAGGGTATAGAAAATGTGGCGGAGGGCTCCATCATATCTACAAAATATGGGGTCATGGAATATCCACTTCCCAACATAATATGCGATAAAAGAGAGATGGAGGCTGAGCTGGCAAGGCAGGCAACTAAAAAAGGTGGAGAAATAAGAATGAATACAAGGTGTGAGGATATAGCTGAAAATGTAGCATTTCCGCAAGAAATCAAATTTAAGATATGTGTTGGTGCAGATGGTATACATTCATTTATAAGAAAAAAATTGGGCATAAAAAATCCTGATATAGGAGTTGGGATGTGTGGAATTACAAAGGATATAGATAAAGAGAGAAACAAATGTTACATTGAATTTAAAAAGGAAGTTATACCATATGGCTATTCATGGTATTTTCCGAAAAAAGATGAGTGGAACATAGGTATAGGGACAACAAGGGTGAAATATTTTAAAGAATACAGCCAGAAGTTTAAGGAAATGCATAGCAACGAAATAAAATGGAATGGCAGCTTCCTCCCAGTTTCAAAGCCGCTGAAGCCTTACAATGGAAATTTTGCATTGGTTGGTGACGCTGCTTCCCATGTGATAGCATTGCTGGGCGATGGTATCCTGCCGTCAATGATATGTGCAAAAATACTTGCCGATGTTATAATAAAATTTGCCAGGAATGATTACAGAAACGTCGATTTTTCTGTATATGAGGAGCAGTTGAAAAAAGAAATTTACAAGCATTTCCTTGAAGGATATCGCGCATATAAAATATTATCTTCCATATGGTTTTCAGAATATCTATTCCATGTTTTTTTAAAAATAATGAACAGAATGGCAAAAAAACAAATCAGTGCGGGTGCCGATTTTGGCACGGATTTAAATATCTGACCTGCAGCAAACCCTTTTTATAATCTAACAAATAAAGAGAACTCCTTATTTTTACTATGTTTTCAAAGAATTGAGTTTAGCTGGAAAATCATTTTTTCTCCCTTATAATGAATCTATAGCCCAAAAGTGCTATTATAATAAGGGTCAGAATCAATAAGAATAAAAGAGCTAACCAATACTTGATTTCTTTACTTATCTTGTTTACTGCCATTTCCACAGTACCTTCAGGAGCCTCACCTTCATATTTTATTTTGAATTGCGCATAAGGTAAAAATTCCGTTTCACCCCCTTTGCCGAATATTGGTAGGTTATACCAGAATCTCTTTATTACTTCTTCAACAGTCGCATTCACCTGATAGTTAGGCTTTATGAGGCCAACCCATCTTATGTTGAAGGTGTAAATTCCAAATTGATTGGAGTTTCCTATAGGTATATAGGGGCCACATTCCACCCTTACGGTATAATTTTTTCTGATGAATCCTCCAGGGGGAAAAGAGCAGTTAATAGTGTACCTGATAGTTTCACCGGCCGGAAGAGAAAATTCTGTATGCCCAGCGTTGTATCGTGTAATTTTGGCTGTAGGAAACAAAGCATTTATAAAGGGTTCTGAGGATAAATCAACCAGTATAGAGGCATTAATATCTATATCCAAGCCATTTTCCACTTCTATAGTTACATTAAATTTTCCTTTATTATCTGTTTCATTTGAATGTTTTATTAAA
>JAPDJQ010000072.1 GCA_029259015.1 Thermoplasmatota archaeon
CTCATGTCTTTCTCCTCTTGGGACATTAAGCTTTTCTCTTATGCATCCTACTTCACTGCAATGCTTGAAGCCTTTTGGAGCACCATTATAGCCTGTTGATAAAATATGCTTATCTTTGACAATCACCGCTCCCACTTGTCTACGGAGACAAGTAGAGCGTTTAGAAACTACTTTTGCGATTTCCATAAAATATTGGTCATATGAAAGTCTCATCGGTTGTAATAGTAGAGCTTTTTTAAATTTTGACGAAAGATTTAAATATCGAAAACATATCTATATTAGCAAAAAGTTAGCAAAATGATAGCATGACAAAGAGATGCCCTGAATGTGGAGCGGTAATGAATCATCATCGCTTTAATGGTAGAGTGTATTATATCTGTCCAAAATGCGGAAAAGAGTTGGTTATTTCAGAGTACTCTCTTTTAGTCTAATTCAATTCCATACATTTTTTCAGGATTTTCTTTGTTAATAATGAAAGCTTCTTCTTCACTCATTTTTCCTTCTGAAATGAGCTTCCTTATTTTTTTGGGAATTGTTTTCAAAGCTAACACCGCCCCTGGACGACTAGTATCATCTAAATAGTCGGTTTCCAACATAAAGCGAGTGCCCTTTCTCAGAGCTTCTTCAATGTTCTTTTCTGATGCAATTACAGAAGGAAAAACTCCAGCATTTTCCTCCTTTTTTATTAACGGTGGAGCATAGTGTTTTATCACCTTATCCTTATTCAACCCCACTCTCTGGGCCATTTCTGCAATTTCTTTCATATTTGATGGTGTTGCTTTCTCCATATGTAAAATTACTGGAACATTTGCTTCTTTAGCCAGTCTCATACCATATTCCATTATCTCATTGCTGTCCCTCCATGCCTGTTCATCTACTTTAAAATGGGGTCTCCCTATTTCTCCGATTGCAATCGCTTTTCCATCCACACAGAATTGTTGTGCCTCTTCCATCCCTTTTTTCATTATGGCTATTGCTTCCTCTCTGCCCACAACTTCTTTCAACTTTAAATAATCTATTGGATATGGGCCAACAGTCAGAAATATTTTCACACCTGTTTTTTCTGTTGCATATTTTGCAAGTTTCAGACCGTCTTCGTAGCATTCCATGTAACTTTTATTTTTCGAAATTTTTTTGATATCTGTATATGGACAGAAGTTGAGGTGTGTACCGCCATATTTCTTAAATTCATTTATTGCCTCTAGATATCTTCCATTCTTGCTTAAATGCACGTGATTATCAAATACAACCGCCAGTTTGTCCATTTTCATCCCTCCAGATTTTGAATGAATAGGATTGCCCATTAATATATTTATTGAGAGATTTATTGTTTTAATCAGCTTTTGCCTCCCTGTAAGGAAAAAGAAAAAAATTATAAATGACCTCTTTATCTATTTCCTATAATGGAAAAACGCTTGCTCGGCCTTTATAATCTTTCCTCTGATTTGACTCTTGCAAATTCTTATGAAGAACTATACAAAATTTTTTCTTCTGCACTGAAGAAAGTTTTAAAATTTGATAACTTTGCATTACTCATAAAACATGGAAATGAATTGAAAGTTGTGCATACTGTGGGCATTTATAAGCCCAATTTTCCTTTAAGGCTTGATGGAGAAAAAGGTATTACAGTGGCATGTGCAAATGAAAAGAAAACAATTTATGTTCCAGATGTAAGCAAAGATCCGCGATATATAAAGGCAGCACCAAATATAAAAAGCGAAGTGGCGGTTCCCATATTATACAGGAACGAGCTAATAGGCGTTATAAATGTTGAGAAAGCGGAAATAGATGGATTTGATGAGGAAGATATACAGCTCCTTGAAATTTTTGCAAATGTTCTTGCTGCTGCATTTAAAAACGTGGAATTTAAGCAGAAGTTAGAAAATTCAGAAAGGAAATTCAGAAGCATATTTGAAAATGCAGCAGAAGGAATATACCGTCTTGATAAAAACGGAAAAATAATTGAGGCGAACAAAGCACTTCAAAAATTCTTTGGATACAGCGAGGAGGAACTTAAAAAGATGGACCCCAGAGAACTTTATAGGAATCCAGATGAAAGAGAACATTTTCTGGAGGCTTTGAGAAAAAATGGCTACGTTAGAAATTATGAAGTTGAATATGTCAGAAAAGATGGCAGTATTGTAATTGGTAATGAATATGCAGTACTGGTTAAAGAAGGAGAGGAAGAATACATAGACGGCATAATTCACGACATAACGGAGCTGAAGAAGGCACAGAGGGAAGCAGAATTTTATAATGCTTTACTCCGCCATGATGTAGCAAATAAATTACAGCTTGTTGTGGGTTATCTGGATATGCTGCTTGAGGAAAAATTAGAACCAGAAGCAAAAGAACTGGCTGAGCTTGCAATAAAATCTGCAACAACTGCCATTGAAATAATAGAAAATGTCAGAAAACTGCAAGTGTTGAAAAAAGAGTTAAAAAAGGAAAAAATAGACCTGGATACAATTATAAGAGATATTTCTTGTGAATATTGCAAAGAAGCAGAGGAAAGAGGAATAAGAATTGAATACAGAGACTTTGGAAAAAAGATTTTGGCAAACGAATTTTTGAGAGAAGCTCTAGCCAATATAATATGGAATTCCATAATACATTCAAGAGCAAATATGATAAATATATATGCGGAGGAGGATGATAAATGGACAAAAATAATTGTAGAAGATAATGGAATCGGTATATCTGATGAGGAAAAGAAAAAAATATTTGAGATGGGTTATAAGGGCAGAGATAGCAAGGGAAGCGGTCTGGGCCTGTATCTAGTTAAAAAGATAATTGAAAGCATGGGTGGGAAGATAAAAGTAAAAGACAGAAAAGAGAGAGGCCAAACAAAAGGAGTTATTTTTGAAGTTTACATTCCAAAATGATATTCAATTGCCATACTCATATAGGCGATGCTTTTATTGAATTGCCACAAAAAAAATTTAGCGTTTATGAACTCGTTGCTCCCCCCGACGGACTGAAGCATAAAATGCTAGAGAAAGCAGACAAAACTGAAATTTTAAATGGAATGAAGAAGGCAATTGGAATAATGGAAGCCTGTGAGACAGATATATTCATAGATTTTCGAGAGGGAGGAATAGAAGGAGTACAGCTGTTGAAAGAAGCTATTAGAGATAGAAAAATTAAGGCAATAATTCTTGCGCGTCCAAAAAATATGAAATACGATGAAGAGGAAATGGAAAAATTGCTTGACATGAGTCATGGAATAGGCATAAGCAGTATTGCAGACTGGGATTTCGAAGAGTTGAAAATGATAGTTCATCACGTTAAAGAGAGGAAAAAAATTTTTGCAATGCATGCAAGCGAAGATAAAAGAGAAGATATTGGTAAAATTTTAGATTTAGAGCCACATTTTTTAGTCCATTTATGCAAAGCAACAGAGGAGGATATTAATGAAGTGGCAAAGAAAAAAATTGGCGTTGTTGTGTGTCCGAGAGCCAACAAATTTTTTGGTTTGAAGCCACCTATCTCTCTGCTACTTGAAAAAAATATTCCTGTCATGCTTGGAACAGATAATGCAATGATTGTTAAGCCCAATATTATTGAGGAGCTGAAATTTTTGGTAAAAAATTATGGTGTGGAAAGAAACACTGCAATTAAAATGGTTTCAAATACTCCTCTAAAAATATTTGGGGAAATTTTAAAAAACCATGTGCATTCATAACCCAATGAAAAAGCTGAAAGTAAAGGATGTAATGAATAAGAATCCAATTGTTGCAGAAGTTCCTGGCAATAGAGAGGATGTACTCCGTATTTTCGGCAAATATGAAGTTTCAGGTGTGCCGGTTGTCAAAGCTGGAACAAAACAGTTTGCAGGAATTGTTACCAGAAATGACATTTTTAAGTATCCAGAAGAAAACCAACTTGCCCTGATAATGAATCGTAACCCAGTCACAATTTCCCCTGAAGCAAGTCTGAGGAAAGCTGCAAAAATATTTTATGAAAAAAGGATACATGGAATCCCTGTTGTTAAAGGCAACAAGCTCGTTGGCGTTATCTCTCCCACAGATATTCTTAAAGTTATTGCTGAAAAAGGAAAAGATGTTGTGGAAAATTATCTCTCACCTGTTTTCATTCCGATTTATCAGGATACACCTTTGCCAGTTGTAATGAAGATTTTCCGTCTTACTCATGCATCAGCTTTGCCCGTTTTGGATGAGGAAGGAAATCTCGCTGGCATAGTGGCAGACGGAGATTTATTTACTTTTTCTCATTTGCACGAAACTGTAGTGAAGTCTGATTTGGGACTGGGAGAAGATGAGGACATATGGACATGGGAGGGAATAAGAGATGTTATGCGCCTGTATTATGAAACATCAAAGATACAGTTGCCTCCGGTTCCAGTGAAAGAAGTGATGGTAAGAGATGTAATTACAACTTATGTAAAAGCAAAGATATCAGATGTGGCAAAGAAGATGCTGGAGAATGATGTTGACCAGCTGCCAGTATTGGACGAAAACGATGATATTATAGGAATGGTTTATGATGTAGATTTGATGAAAGCCCTGCTGTGATTGTATGGATGCCTATGAAAAAATAATGTCTCTGGCCAAAAGGCGAGGATTTTTGTATCCTTCATACGAAATTTATGGTGGAGAAGCTGGGTTTTATGATTATGGGCCCTTGGGCATTTTGATGAAAAATAATATCGAGAATAAGTGGAGGGAATTTTACTTACTCAAGGAAAAATTTTTTGAAATATCCACACCCGTTATTACTCCTTATGATGTTTTAAAAGCATCCGGACATGTAGACGAGTTTATAGACGAGATTGCAACATGCAAAAAATGTGGCGCAAGTTTTAAAGTGGAAGAATTGAAAGAAGGCAAATGCCCTCTTTGTGGAGGAGATGTTGAGAAAGGAAAATTAAATCTGATGTTTGAAACATACATAGGGGCAAAGAAAAAAGAGCAGGCCTTCCTTCGCCCTGAAACGGCTCAGGGGATTTTTGTTGATTTTCCTCTGTTATATGAATTTTTCAGGAAAAAAATGCCATTTGGAGTTATCCAAATAGGCAAGGGTTTCAGAAATGAGGTATCGCCCAGACAGGGAATAATAAGGTTGCGCGAGTTTTCAATGGCTGAAGCAGAGATATTTTTTGAGCCAGATAATAAAAAACATGAGAATTTTGATATGGTGAAAAATGAAGAGATGTTGCTGGTAACAGATAATGACGAGGAACTTAAAATAAGCATTGAAAAAGCGGTCGAAAAAGGCATGATAGGAAATGAAGCGCTGGCATATTATATGGCGATAACAAAGAATTTTTTAACAAGTGTTGGAATAGATGAGAAAAAAATAAGGTTCAGACAGCACAAAAAAGATGAGTTAGCTCATTATGCAAATGAATGCTGGGATGCCGAGATATATTCAGAGAGATTTGGATGGGTGGAATGTGTTGGCATAGCTGATAGAGCAGCTCACGATCTTGAAGCCCATATGAATGCAACAGGCGTGGACATGAGAGCATTTAAAAAATATGATGAACCAATAAAAGTGAAAAAGAAAATCATAAAGGCAAAGATGGATGCGCTGGGCAAAACATTCAAACAAAAAGCAAAAAAGATAAGAGAAGAACTGGAAAAGATGAAAATCAATGACGAGGTAGAAAAAATAAAAGTAACTGTGGATGGAGAAGAAATAGAACTTGACAGAGAATTTTTTACCATAGAGGAAGTTGAAGAGACGGAAACAGGTAAGAAATTTATTCCTCATGTAATAGAGCCATCATATGGTATAGATAGAATCTTTTATTTTATTCTCGAGCACAATTATAAAGAGACAGAAAAAGAAGGAGAAAATTATGTTTTGCTTACATTGCCTCCAGAAATAGCACCGGTTAAGGCAGGAGTTTTTCCTTTAGTCAATAAAGACGGTTTGCCAGAAATAGCGAGGGAAATTGAGGAAGAATTGAGAAAAAATGGAATAATGGCGATATATGATGATAGAGGAAGTATTGGCAGAAGGTATGCAAGAATGGATGAAATAGGAACACCTTTCTGCATCACTGTGGATTATCAAACAAAAGAAGATGGAACAGTTACAATTCGCTATAGAGATACAACAGAACAGATAAGAGTGGATAAAAAGAAAGTTGCAGAGTGGATAAAGGAAAGAATTGTATAGCTTAGAGAGTTTGGTTTAATTCTGTTTCTCCTGTTCTTCCTTTGCCCACATCTCCAGCTTTCTTTTCTTTTCCATTTCTCTTAATTCCACTCTCCTTATTTTTCCGCTTATTGTTTTTGGCAGGCTGTCGACAAATTCTATTTCTCTTGGATACTTATATGGAGCTGTCTGCTGTTTAACGAAATTCTGCAATTCTTTAACCAACTCTTCGCTTGGCTCATAGCCCTTTGCCAGAACGACGAACGCCTTTACAATGTTTCCTCTTATTTTGTCTGGAGAGGCCACCACAGCTGCTTCCATTACTGCTGGATGTTTAACTAAAGCATCTTCCACTTCAAATGGTCCAATGCGGTAGCCTGAAGATTTTATAACATCATCTGCTCTTCCCTCAAACCATATGTATCCATCTTCATCCATTCTTGCCAAATCGCCAGTTAAATAAAGTCCATTCACAGCAAGTTCCTCAATTGTTTTTCCATTCCAGTATCCCACCATTAGGCCAGGATGGCTGATAGGCACTGCAATCTGTCCAACTTGACCAACTGGCACTTCATTGCCTTCTTCGTCCACCAGTTTTATATCTGCGCCAGGCATTGGTTTGCCCATTGAGCCTGGCTTTACTTCAATGCCATCATAATTGCATACTAAGCCAGAGGTTTCAGTCTGGCCATAACCATCGTATATTTTGATACCGTATGCCTTGTAAAATCTATCTATGACTTCTCTGTTTAAGGCTTCTCCAGCACTCAGGAATTTCTTCATATCGCTTAAATCATAACTCTCCAAATCCTCCTGAGCCCACATTCTATATTCTGTTGGTGTAGCACAAAGCCTGTTTACCCTATATTTCTCCATTAATTCCAGATATTTGGCAGGATTAAATCTTCCATTATATATGAGCTGACCCGCTCCCGTTGCCAGAGCAACACCTATTGGACTCCAGAACCATTTTGCCCATCCTGGAGATGTTGTAGCCCACAGCAGTTCATCTGGCTTTGCATTCCACCAGTAGACAGCATTGGTTTTCGAAAGGCAGTAAATCCATTTGTGATCATGCATGACTCCTTTTGGATCTCCTGTTGTGCCAGAAGTATAATTTATTGTCATTATATCTGTTGACTTTATCTTTTCTTTTTCTAGATAGCGGGATTGCTTTGGCACCTCCTTTTCATAACTTATCCAGCCATCTTTTTCTCCTCCAACAACAATGTAATTTTCCACTGGTATCTTGTCCCTTACTTTATCAACTTCTTCAGTAGAAGCTATTGAAGCAATTATTGTTTTTGCTTGGCAGTTATTGGCTCTGTATTCTATATCTTTGGCCCTGAGCATATCAGGACATGGCACCACAATAGCCCCTATCTTAAAACTTCCTATCTGACTTACAAATACTTCTGGAAGACGGGGCATAATCACCATTATTCTGTCCCCTTTCTTCATTCCTAGATTCCTTAAAAAATTCCCGAATCTATTGGACTCATCTTTCAGCTCCCAGTATGTCATTTTTCTTTTGTTTCCATCAGCATCTTCGTAATAAACAGCTACTTTACTTCTGTCTTTAGCATGTTCATCCACAACATCTGCAATGGAGTAATATTCTGGCACATCCCATTTAAAATTTTTAACCCATTCTTCGTATTTGTCTGCCATGTTGTTGGAATATATTTTTTATTATTAAGAGTTTCGACAGAAGTTACAATTTTTTCCATTCTTTATTCAGCTTAAACAAGCTCTTTTCAGGTTTCAAACATCATAATCTTTATTTCCACTTTTACCATTACATACATGGGAAAAATATGTCCAGTATGTGAAGGGAACATGAAAAAAGTTGCATCGGGAAATGAATTGCCAGCTGTACCATTTATAAAAATTCCAGAATGGATCAGAGAGGCAGATGCTTATGAATGTGAAAAATGTGGATATATAGGGCTGTGGAGAGAAAAAAAGAATGACTAACTTTTTAAATTAACACTTGTTTTGTCATCATGAGAAAGACCCCCTGTGAATATATTGTCTGGAACATTCTTCCTTGCATAAGAAAAAAACTGGCTGAAAATTTACTGAAAAGTGGCCTGAGTCAAAAGGTAGTGGCTGAAAAATTGGGAGTAAGTAGCGCAGCCATATCACAATATCTTTCAAATAAAAGGGGAAAAATGGAAAAATTTAATACAAAGATAGAGAGGGAAATAGAAAAATCTGCAAGAGCAATTTTGAATGGAAAAGATGTAATAGATGAAATATGCAGAATATGCAGAATAATCAAAAAAGACAAAAAAATTAAGGAAAAATTGTGTTAAATCACCACTTATTGTAATGGATAAGATTTTTTATGTCTAATCTGCTTGTTCCTCCACGCTCGTCAGCATAGCCTACTGGAACTATTGCAACCGGTTTTATCCATTCTGGAAGTTCAAGTATCCTGCTTACTTCTTCGTCATTAAATGCTCCCACCCAGCATGTAGCAAGTTCCTCATCAACTGCTACCAGCATAAAATTTTCCACAGCAGCTGCAACATCCTGAAGACAGTAAAACTTAGCACCCCTTTCTCCGTATGGGGCTATTCTCTTTAAATTGGCACAGAATACTACAACAACCGGTGCCTCCTTTATAAATTGCTGGTTGTAAGCTGCTTTTGCAAGCTCTTTTTTAATCTCTGGGTCATCAACAATGATAAAATCTCTTGCCTGTAAATTACCGGCAGATGGGGCTTTGTTGGCATAATAGAGTAGATCCTCTATCAATTCCAGACTTACAGGAGTGTTTTTGTATTTTCTTATTGATACTCTCTTTTCAATGGCTTCCTTTACTTCCATTTACGCTTTCATTATTCCTGCAAGGAATACACCTAGAGCAATTAATGCCCCAATTATTCCTCCTATTATGGAAGCAATGCCTGCCTTGACGACATCCCAGTCCCATTCTGCAACTCCCCATAGTTCTCCTCCGCTATAGTTATAGAATACTAGGGCAACTATTATGCCTATCAAAAACAGAATACCTCCTATTGCTCTGCTTCTTCCCGAGCCGAAATATATTGTAAATATTCCTGCCAGTACAGTTCCTATTGCAAATACAAGCAACAACATGCTCAGAAACAAATCCATATATACTCCACCCACTTTCTCACCTCCTTAAAACTTTGTGCCAGTTAAGGTTTTTGTATCCGCCACACCATCAATGGAGCGTATTTTTTCAACAACTATCTTGCCCAATTCTTCCAGATCTTTTGCCTCAACTTTGGCAATTAAGTCATACTCTCCAAATAATGGATGCAGCTCAACAATTTCCTTTATTTTCAACAGCTCATTATATACCTGATGCTCTTTTGCTGGGGCTGTAGATATTAAAACAAACCCTACTGGCATGATATGAGTATTGTTATTTACCTTATTAACCTTTCTGTTTTTGCATTCTCAGTAGCAATATGAAATGCAACTATTTCATTGCCATTTTCTCTTTAATGTCTTCTGTAATGGAGAGCATTTTTCCAAAGATTTTTTATCCATCATTTCTTATCTTATTGAAGAATGAAAATAGACGATTTACAGATCGATGAGAGAATAAAGGCAATATTGAAAAAACAGGGGATAGTGGAATTATACCCTCCTCAGGCTGAAGCATTGCCTCATGTACTGAAGGGAAAAAATGTCGTTCTGGCTGTTCCGACTGCAGCAGGGAAGAGTTTGGTTGCGTATATTGCTATTTTGCAGGCAGCCCTTGAAAAAAGAAAAAGCATGTATATTGTGCCTTTAAGGGCCTTGGCAAGAGAGAAGTATGAAGATTTGCTGCCATTTGAAGAAATTGGCGTTAAAGTTGCAATTTCAACAGGAGATTTAGATGAAAAAGGAGAGCATTTGGGAAAATATGACATAATAGTATGCACAAGTGAAAAGGCAGATTCTCTAATCCGCCATAAGGCGGGATGGTTGAATGAAGTCAGCATTGTTGTTGCAGATGAAATACATTTGATAAATGATGCTTCCCGGGGCCCTACACTGGAGATAAATCTGGCAAAGTTTATGTTGATGCAGCCTGTGCAAACAATAGCTTTATCTGCTACAATAAAAAATGCTCACGAAATTGCTGAATGGCTGAATGCCATCCTAATTGAATCTGACTGGAGGCCTGTACCTTTAAAAGAAGGAGTGCTTTTTGGAAGAAAAATTTATTTCTTGGACGGCAGTACAAAGGAGATTAAAAATTCTCGTCTTGAAGGTCTGCTTGAAGATGTGCTGGCAGATGGAGGACAAGCTTTAATCTTTGTAAATACACGCCGTTCCAGTCAGTCAACAGCAGAAAAGCTTAAGAAAATAACCGAGCAGTATATCGAAAATGAAAGAGAAGAGCTAAAAGAGATTGCACAAAAATTACTCAGCCAAGAAGAAGTAAACATAATAGCGAGAAAACTTTCCTCGTGCATTGAAAAGGGCATCGCCTTTCACCATGCAGGCCTGAGCAGCCGGCAGCGAAGCACCGTCGAAAAAGCTTTCAAAAAAGGAATCATAAAATGTATAGTTGCCACCCCGACGCTGGCGGCTGGCGTGAATACACCGGCTAGGAGGGTGATAATAAAAAATTTGTGGAGATATTCTGAAATAAATGGGTATATGCAGCCAATTCCTGTGCTGGAGATAAAGCAGATGATGGGGAGAGCTGGCAGGCCAGGTTACGATGAGGTGGGAGAGGCAATATTGATAGCGAGAAATAAAATTGAGAAAGAGAGATTATGGAATGAATATTTGCTTGCAGATGTAGAGCCAATATATTCTAAGCTTGCTTCAGAGCCTGCTTTGAGGATGCATGTTTTGGCATTGATAGCAACTAATTTTGCTGTATACTGGGATGAAATTATAGATTTTTTCAAGAAAACATTTTATGTTCATCAGCTTGGTGTGCTGCCAGAAGAAAGATTATGGGAAATTCTAGATTTTCTGGAAAGAAATGAGTTTATAGAAAGTAAGGGAGAAAGGTGGAAAGCGACACTCTTTGGTTATAAAACAGTGGCATTATATCTTGATCCTCTCTCAGCATTAAAAATGAGGGAAGCTTTGGAAGGAAAGATTGGAGACAACTTCTCATATCTGCATGCTATTTGTTCTACACCTGACATGAGATGCCTGTTTTTAAGCAGCAAAGATGACTGGGTAGAAGAGGAAGCAAAAGAAAGAAAATTCCTTCTTCCCATTCCTTCTCCTTATGATGCTGATTATGAATTTTTCCTGGCAGAGATAAAAACTGCTTTAATGCTCGAAGACTGGATTGAGGAAAAAAAAGAAGATGATATAATAACTAAATATCAGGTGGGACCCGGCGACATACATGGTAGGGTCGAAACAGCAGAATGGCTTTTGCATGCAATGCAGGAATTGGCAAGGCTTTTCAATTTCGATGCAGTTCCAATATTGGCAAAATTAAAAATGCGTGTTAAATACGGATGCAAGGAGGAGTTATTGAATCTTGTGAAGTTGAGAGGTATAGGAAGAGTTAGGGCGAGAACACTGTACAGGCATGGTTTCAAAACTATTTCAATGCTCAGAAAGGCAAGTGTTGAAACATTAGCAAAACTTCCAGGAATAGGAATAAATATTGCAAAGCAGATTAAGGAGCAGGTAGGATGATAGTTATAGGGGCAAAAGGAAAATTAAATGTTGAAGAGGTTTTGGACAAAATAAAAGAGCAAGGCATAAAAGCGCAGATTCTGGATGCAGATGTTGTGTGTGGCAAAGAGCATATAGAGGTGGCATATGAGCATGCAAAAAGAGCTTTTGAAGAAGGAAGAAATAAAAGCAAGAGTATTGGAATGGAGCTCATGCTATATGCTTCTGGCAAAAGACAAATAAAGGAGGCAATAGAGTTTATAGGGGCAAAAGAAAAAGGGAACTATGTTTTCATATTTTTTAATGTAGATGAAGGTAAAGCAAGAAGATTTGTGGAAAGTCTAGGGTTGAAAATAGACGATGGTGTAATGCAACCAAGCATTGAAAAACTCAAAAAGTTTGTCAGCGAGGAAGAACTGAAAACAATAGACAAAGATTTTTATTTTGATTTGATATTTGAAAAAATTGCCATGGTGGAGTTGCTGAAATAAGCCCGGATGGGGTAGTCTGGATATCCTTGGGGCCTGCGGAAGCCCCTGAGCCTTCTTTAGAAAAGAAGGCTTCACCCAAGAAATCTCTTTGGGAGTGAAGCACCTTTCCCAAAGGGGCTCTGGGGCTGTAGCAAGCCCTCGACCCGGGTTCGAATCCCGGTCCGGGCACTATTTCTTATTCTCGATGTTTTTAAAAGGAATGAAGAAAATATCTGAAGAATGGAGTATTGGTTAAAAAATTTGCCAATTATTAGTATAATCTAATTTAGTCTTTAAAAACATTACGAAACTTTTATTTTTATGTAGATATTCAAACCAGAGGAGGCGAGAACATGAAAGAAAGGGTGGAAAATGGAGGAGAGTACGTTAGGATAACAAGTGGAAAATACAAGGGTTGTATTGGAAAAATTGTTTACGAGTACAAGTATTTTAAGGGCCTTTATCTGGTTGAAATAGTGCATAATCCGAGGAAAACCATTTACGACTGGAATCCAACTAAAGAAATAGTTGTAACTGGAAACAGCATAAGCAAGTTGCCTCCAGATGAAACAATTTTTATTGAGAGCAGTAGCAAATAAACTGCCTCCTTGTTGTAACGTTTATAAATAATGGCTGATATAGATTTGGAGGCAAAAATATGAGGAGGGCTATATTATTGGGAAAAAGTCTAGTTTTTTGTATAGCGATTCTGCTTGCTAATGCTACTATCATATCTGTTTTGGGTAGTGGCGAGCGGATTGATAATGTAGACAACGTACAATCTGCTGAACTCCGGAACATAATGGTTACCGGATACTGGGATCCTACAGGCAGAATGATTGCGCCATTTAGCAACAGTTCTTATTTAAATCCTGGAGGATGGAAAGGGGCAAACTGGGAAGGTTATGGCTACAATATTTATGCCTTTTTCCCAACACCTGGAACATATAATGGAACATTTGAAGTCGATTATCAGGACACATGGGAGGATTTCTGGAATATTACCGCCAAAATCCATCCCATTGCAATAATAAGCTTTGGCGCAGGCAGGGGCCCATGGGAAATTGAATACAATGCAAGAAATCTTGATAGCTGGATAGATGATGAAAAGCCACCTTATCAGCCTACGCCATGCCCACCAGATGATAGTGTGCCCCCCGGCTATGTGCGGCATTCAACGCTTCCTGTTCAGGCGATTGCAGATGCTGTAAATAATCAAACATCCATTAGAGCATGGATTGACTGGAATGGTAATCCTGGAGCATATCTATGCGAGTATATGGCTTATCTTGGCATGTGGTATCAGGATATGCATAATTCCACAGAGGATCCATATCCATGCAAAGCAGCAGGTTTCATTCACGTAAAATCTTCAATTCCTGTTAAAGATGCCATGGTGGCAGCGAATATCACAATTCGAGAGACAATAAAATATCTTTTAACCATAAATGAGGCACCTGCTTCTCCGACCATCACAGGACCAACAGAGGGAAAGGTGGATGAGGAGTATGAATATGAAATTGTTGCAGCAGATCCAGAGGGTGAAGGCGTGTATTACTGGATAGACTGGGGCGATGGAAATACAGAGGGCTGGCTTGGCCCATATGCATCAGGAGAAAAAATAAGTTTAAAGCATACTTGGGACGCCAAAGGCACATATGTGGTAAAAGCCAAAGCCAAGGATGTTCATGATGCCGAAGGTGATTGGGGAACTCTAGAAATTAGCATACCTTTTAAATACAATGTGCTATTGAACTATCTCCAAAAACTCAGCGAGTGGCTCATGCAAATATTTGGAAGAGAAATAATACCAGATATATCATTGCTCTAGCTCCCTTCTTTTCCCCTCTTTTTATATCATGAGATATATTTTCCTCAATATTAGGTAGAGAAATATTAATATGCAAGCTGTCGCAGATATTTTCCTGTAAATTTTTCTTCCACCTCTCAAATATGACAGAGCAATCATTATGCTTATGAGGCATATGCCGAATATACCTCCAATATCAAGCATGGTAACGAAATTCTTGCCCCCAAGTGTAGCAAGCATTAGAGGAATGAAAGGAGCAATTAGAATGCCCTCCTCTTTTATCCTGAAGTCCTCCCACAGAGTATCTCTTACAACCAGAGCATTTCCCATGAGAGAAGTTGAAAGAGCCAGAAGGGCAAATGATATGCCCAGCACATACAGATAGCCATGGAAAGCCAGTGTGGCAACATCTGGTATACTCTCGAGCGAACCCACTATTGATGCAGAGAAAAGAAGATAAATCATTGCTGGAATTGAATAGCCGAGGATAATCGCTAGACTAATTTTTTTCCTTAACCCTGCTGAAATAAGCAATCTTTTTACTTCTGGAAGAATCATATGTCCATATAATGCGAAGATTATTATGCCAAACGGAGAGGCAAGATTTGGAAGATGAAATTCATTAAGTTTTTCTACATTCACATTTGTGGAGGAAAAGAGTATAATTAGAAAAATCAATCCAATCATTACAATTGTTATAATAAGTTCTGCTCTTGCTGCTCCCTTCAATCCGCGATAGCATACATAAAATGACATTATAATGCCAGTCAAATACCCTAATCCCGGAGGTAAACCCAGAGAACGAAAAGAATCTGCCAGTCCTATATAATATGCAGTGAGAGCAGAAAATACAGCTATAAGAAAGCCAAGAAATGCCACAGCCCTTGCCATACCTCCCAGATAATAGCCGATTAAGCTCGGTATTTGGCGGCTGCTGCTCCCCTCCAGCTCAACAATCATGAAGGCTAATTCAATAACTAGAACAAGAGAAACCAGTAGTGCGGCTGTGGCGGTTAAATAGCCATTTTTGGCAAACACGCTGGGCAAACCAAGAATTCCAGCACCTATTACTGTGCCTACAATTATAAAAATTGCCTCCCAGAAAGGAAGAAAAGTAACCAGTTCGGCCTTTCTGCCAAATTTTGGCTTCATCATTGCCTGTTAATTTTACTTACCATAAAATATTTTTTCCTTTTTACAGGTTGTCGATTAAAGTTGGTTAATGACACAACCCATCCACTTTTCAACAATCCTATTTTTGCGGCGTGTGCCTCTGCCCCGTCAAGGCGAATCATCTTTTCATCGCCTCTCCGCAGGCAGAGGCAATATAAAATTATGAATATTGTTTTAAAAAATTATGTGTAACTGTATCTCGATTTGAGGATGTATTATAGCATGCATAATATTTATAAGTCAGTAAAAAATTATAAATTGGGGAGGCGAAAATATGAGCAGAATAGAAAAATCTATCGAGATTGAGGCGCCTTTGGAGAGAGTTTTTAACTACATTAAGGATCTTGAGAGACAGCCAGAATGGATGCCGAATATAAAAAGCCATATAATTACTTCAGATAGAAAAGAAGGTGTGGGAATAACTACACATTGTATAACAGAGGAGGGAGGAAGAAGGATAGAATGGGATAGTGAAGTGACTGAATGGGAAGAAAACAGAAAAATAGCCTGGGAATGTAAACCACCATTAAAAAATAAAGGTAGCTTTACTCTAGAGCCCACGGATAAAGGAACAAAAGTTATATTCGAAATGGAATATGAACTTCCATATTCAGTACTTGGAAAAATTATTGATATGGTAAAAGTGAAGAAAGAAATTGAAGAAAACATTTCAAAAGGTTTGGAAAATCTGAAAAGCATTCTGGAATAATTCAAATAAATCAGAAGGCTTGCTATTCATCATCAAATCAGCCCTAGCAAGCTTCATCATCATTGGAAAATGAAATAATCGTATTAATCTTTTCTGGAAAATTTGAATCCAACAGATAGAAACATATATAAATACTACCATATCTTTGCCTTAGAATGAATGAACCAAAGATTAACATAGGAGTTGGAGAGATACACAGAGGCAAAATAGAATGCACGGAACTGGAAGATGGCACTCCCGTTATACTTCCATATTTTGTAATGCGTGGTGTGAGAAGGAGACCCATATTGCTTTTAAATGCGGCTTTGCATGGTGACGAGCTAAATGGCATAGAGGTTATAACAAGACTGTTTGAAAAATTGAATCCAATGAAGCTGCATGGCACATTGCTTGCAGTGCCGGTTGTTAATACCCTCGCTTTCAGAGCAAGGAGCAGGGTCGATCCAGTTGATGGCAAGAATTTAAACAGATTATTTCCTGGCAAAAAAGAGGGAACGGTAACAGAGAGAATAGCATATCATTTCTTTCATAAATTTGTTAAAAAGGCAGATTTTGGTATAGATTTGCATACAGGAATGAAGGGTCATTTGCTAGTTCCTCATCCGAGAATAAGGGTATTACCAGATTTTTCTCCTTCTTTAGAACATGCGAGAGCACTGAACAGAAATCATCTTTTATCATGAAGGGCATCCTGGCATGCTGAATATAGCTGCTGGAAAAATTGGCATACCAATTGTGTGTTTTGAAATAGGAGAGGCAGGAAGAATAGATGAAAATTATATACAGGCAGGAATGAAAGGCATAATTAATTTCATGAAGTATTTTGGAATGCTTAAAGGAGAGCCAGAAATTCCAGAAAAACAGATTTTACTGAAAGATTACATAGAAATTCCATCTCCCATAGGAGGAATTTTCCATCCGAAAGTTAATGCAGGAGATGTAATCAAGAAAAATCAGCTTATCGGCATTATAAAATCTCCGTTTACAGGAGAGAAAAGATATGTAAAGTCCCCTAAAAATGGTGTTGTAATTGGCATAAGGAGCCAGCCACTTGTCAGGCCAGGCACAACAGCAGGATGGCTTATGAGTTTTGAGCAGGGAAATGTTTTGCCACCGTTAAAGAAACACATAAAGGAAATTACATCCAGGACATTTTCGATTACAAAGGAAAAGGGAATAGAGATTAAATAATGGGGCGATTTTTTCGAGTATGATCCCATATTCTATTAACAAGATATGCTATCCTTTCTTTTTCATCATCTCCTCTTCTGAACCATCTTCTTATTACATCTGCAGGTGTCTTTTTTCTAATAATTCTTCTTTTCAAAATCTGAAGGTAGCGAGGCTGCACATCCAACGATTTTAATCCTTTTTCGGCTTTCTCAATGTTTTCCATCAGATAATCCCGAATGGATATGGATTTTCCACTCCATATAAAGTTGCCCCTGATTGACTCTTTTATTGCCTCCAGCCTGTTTATCTCAATTTCCTTAAGTGTTGGATAATCTCTTCTGCTCCATCTCTGTGCATATTTCAATCTGCCAATGATATATTCAATCAATGCCATATTTTCTCTTATTGTGCATTGTACAGGGCAAACCCTATTTTCTACTCTAAAAGGTATTTCAAATCTTATCCTGTTGTCTTCATGCCGCTCTTTAATCATTTCAGTTAGAGATTTTGCAAGAATTGGCTGGAAAGAGGAGACATATTCTCCATATTCAATAATAGACACGGGATATTTCCTAAGCTTTGGCAGGCCAGCATTACCGCCATCTGCCATTTCATATAGCAATAATCTTGCTTCAGCATAGTCAACCACCTCCCCTCCCACAACAGGGCTGTTGGCAGAAATGGCAATATGTTCGGGCACCATATATAGGAGGCGGTTAAATTTATCTGCCACATCATCTGGCCCTTTACCCTGTATGTGGATGTGAATCGATTGAATGGCAAGAGCAATATGTTCTGGTCTTATTTTTTTATTTGCTATTTTTATACTGGGAAACTGAGAACGCCATTTTGCCATTGTTTTTGCTCTGGTAGTATTAGAAATCCATTTATCTGATAGGACTTCAGGATGAGGATTTGCTCCCAACAGCAGAAAAATAGCATCTGTTTTATGCACTTTTTCAGCCACTTCAACAATATCCTCAATGGCATCATGTAGATATTCTTCCTTTTCTCTCAGCATCTCTGTTGAGAAATTTCTTGGAAAACTCCTTATTTCAAGCTGGCAGGCTCCTGCCTCTCCACCGAATTCAAAATCTTGATAAATGTTATTTAAATGAGAAATCAATTCCTTTACTTCCAGTGGTTTCCCTTCATTGTCAACCAATGCTCCTTCGATTTCTATCCCAAAAACATAATCCTCGGGATGATGCCTATGCTTTTCCAGCAGCTGAAGATATCTTTTCAAATCATCTAAGGTCTTAAACTCCATAGATGTTATAGGGTATTTATTTTTTAAGTTAATGCAAAATTATTCCAGTATTGCCTCAATGTCAATATTGGCTGCTTTTTCTATCTCTTCCAGCTTTTCTTTTTCATCTGGGAGTATAACTGGCTGAATGTTTTCAACGAGTTTGGCAACGCTATATGTATCGGGCCTTACAGAAAGTAACGGAATAGCTTTTTCATTTGCCTTTGCCAGTATATTGGCCGAAGGAATGATATTGTTGGTTAATATAATTCCAGATGTTCCATCTTCTATACATGCTGTTATGACATCGCTTCTGTCTCCTCCAGTTATTATCAGCTTGTTCTCCTTTTTGAAATCGGGGTGTCTTCTTATCTCAGGAGCTGACAGGGCGGCGATGAAAACATTCTCAACATATTTATTCAAGCCATTTTCGCCAGCAACCACTTTAGCGAACAATTTTTCTGCAATGTATCTCACTTTCATTGCTCTCAGCTTTCTTACGGGAGTTATAAAACCAAGATATTTTATCCTGAATTTTTCTATACTCTCCTTTATTTTATCTACATCTTCTTCATTAACCTTATTCAGAATAACTCCTTTTATGGGCAAGTCTTCCTTAAGCTTGCTTATATAATATATTTCATCCAGTATTTCGTGATAATCTCCAGAAATTACGAAAATGACATTAGCATCTATTTTCTTACTAATTGAATGAGCATCCAGACCAATAGAAGACCCTTTCCATAAAAATTCTCCACCCTCTATTATAAACAATTCTTTATTTTCCGCCAGTTTTTTATATCTTCTCATAAACTCTTCTGCAGGCTCTTTATAAAAATGCAGAATTTTTGAATGGTGCATTCCTAGGCAGAGTTCTTCAGGATTCTCACTTACTCCAAAAATTTCTGTAAAAAGAATGGTGTCATAATCCATCAATTTTTTATCCTTATAAATAACATTATCACCAATTGGCTTCATATATCCGACTTTTTTGTTGGCAAGCTTGGCAATAGCATATGCAGCTACTGTTTTCCCGGATTTTTCATCCAGACCAGATATTATAATATTCTTCATTTTCTCACCTTTATACTCATTCTCGCATCTGCCACTTTCGCACCTTTTTCATATACAATCAGAGGATTTATATCTAACTCCATAATTTCCTCAAATTTTGTGACCAGCAAACCAATCTTGTATATTGTATCAACTATAGCCTCAACATCCTTTCCCTTCTCTCCTCTTACTCCAGCAAGTATTGGATATGACTCTATTTCCCTCACCATCCTCCTTATTTCCTTTTTCGGCAAAGGCGCCACTCTGAATGTAACATCCTTCATTACCTCCACATATATACCTCCCAGTCCAAACATAACCACTTTGCCAAAAGAAGGATCTGTAGTGGAGCCAACTATCGTTTCCACTCCTTTGGGTAGCATTTTTGTTACTTCAACGCCTCTTATCCTTGCTTTTGGCACATTTCTTTTACAGCTTTCTATTATTGCTTCATATGCTTCAGCCGCCTCCTTTTCATTTTCAATGTTTAATACTACTCCACCCACATCTGTCTTGTGTATGATGTCTTCGGAAATTATCTTCATTACAACAGGATATCCTATTTTATTTGCTGCTTCAATGGCTTCTTCTATGTTTTTGGCTACGTAAAACTCAGGCACATCCACGCCAGCTGCTTTCAAAATTTCCTTTGCTTCATTGCTCAGCAGTTTCCTTCTTCTTTCCTTTAATGCCTTTTCTATCACTTGCTTTATTTTATCCTCGTCCATTTTAATTTCTTCCATTTTTCCTTCATCCTTTCTTTCATTTACCTTGTATAAGGCATATAAGGATGAAACAGCGTCCTCCACGTCACTAAATGCTGGCAGTCCTTCTCTTTTTAATGCTGTGATTATTGAAGTTGCTCCCTCTCCTCCAAAAATTGTGTACAAAGCAGGCTTATTCCCGTATTTTTTATGGACCTCAATAAGTGCATTTTTTATTTCTTCAATTTCAGCATCACCTCTATCACAATACAGAGCGAGTATAGCATGTATACTTTTTTCTTTAAATGCTCTTTCCAATGCCACTTTATATTCCTTGCCTCCAGCCTGCCCGGTAATATCAACTGGATTTTTATACGAGCCAAATTCAGGCATGACATCTTGGAAGGTTTTCTTCAATACTTCCATATCATCCAGTAAATGTAGCCCATACTTTTCGCATGCATCGGCAGCAATAACGCCCAGCCCTCCACCATTTGTAACAATAACAACGTTCTTTCCTTTTGGAGGCGGAGATAAGGCGACGGTTGTAACCCAGTTCAGCCCATCCTCTAGGCTTTCTGCTCTCAATATGCCTACTTGTCTAAATGCTGCATCAAATATTGCATCGCTTCCTGCTAAAGAGCCTGTATGACTTGCCACTGCTCTTGCTCCCGCTTTACTTCTGCCGGCTTTCAAAACAATTATGGATTTTCCAGGTGGCTTTTTTCTTATTATGTCAAGAAACTCTCTTCCATTTTCCAGTCCTTCTATGTAAAGGAACACAACCTTTGTTATCTCATCTTCAAATAGATAAGATAAAATTTCCACTTCTGTCAAATCTGCTTTATTTCCTATGGATACTATGGCAGAAAGACCCATGTTTTCTTCAGCTGCCTTTCCAATCATTGCTATGCCTAAAGCTCCAGATTGCGACACCACAGCAACATTCCCTGCTTTAATTTTTGATGGTCCAAAAGTAGCATTTATTGGAGGCTTGGCGGAATAGATCCCAAAAACATTAGGGCCCAAAACCCGACTCCCATATTTTTTTGCTGTTTCAACAATTTTCTTCTCTCCTTCAATATTTCCAACTTCTGAAAAGCCCGAGGTAATAACAATAATGAATTTTGCTTTTTTGGCAACATCATCTATTATTTCAACTGCCACTTTTGCAGGAACAACAATTATTGCAACATCTATTTCATCATCAATCTCAAAAATGCTTTTGTAAACCTTAAGCCCCAAAATTTCTCCACCTTTTGGATTTATTGGATATATCCTGCCTCTATAACCAGATTCGAGAATGTTCTTAACAACTGTATGTCCTATTTTTCCTTCATGATGAGAGGCTCCTATAATAGCCACGCTTTCTGGATTAAACAATGGTTCGAGATAATGCACAAATGAAATATCTCAGCATATTATAATATTTTGGAAAATTTTTCAACAAGAAAAACGAATGAAAAGGTTGCACGGGTGCTTGATATCATCCTATTTTTCTGGTTCTTCTCAAAAATTCATGAGCTTTCCTCAGCACATTTCTATCATTTTCATATGTTATTCTTTCCAGAGCATCTTCATAGCTCAGCCATTCATATGCCGTGTGCTCATGAGATAACTTAACATCAAATGTGTTGCTTTCAGCAAGAAGATATATCACTTCCTTGTATATTGTCTTGCCTCCTTTTTTGTAGAAATAACTGATTTTTTCTTTGAAACCCTCGATAAGCTTCAAATTTTCCTTTTTCAATCCTGCCTCCTCTTCTGCCTCTCTGAAAAAAGTTTCTTCCAGACTTTCCCCCTTTTCAATATTTCCCTTAACAAATCCCCAGTGCCCCCATCCATATTTGAGCAGCAAATATTTTCCATCTTTGAATATAACGGCCCCACATGACCTTTCGACTGGCATTCAGCCGACCTCCCTCAGCAGCATATCAAGCATTTTCTTATATTCTTCTCCTTCGGCTTTCAACAACGAGCCAACATATCCTGCCAGATGTTTTCCAAAATCAATTTCCATTTTTGTATATTTCCATTCTTCTCCCTTCACGCCCAGAGCATATAAAAAAGCATATGATATTGCCTTCTCCTTAATGTCCATTTTCTTGCTTTTTATCGCCCTTATCACTCCTTCCTTCCCTTCTACTTTATAAATTCTTGCTAGAGAATCAACAAATTCTGCTATTCTGTCTCCTTTTACAACAGGCAGATTCTTCAATCTTTCTTCCTTTTTCTTTTCATAATATTCTTCTTTTAACTTCTGTAAATCTACGTCATATTTTTCAAGAAGTTTCGTTGCTGAAGCAGTTTCCAGAATAATTGCTTTGTTTTCGTTTTTCAATATTTCCATGACTGCGTCCATCTCCCATTCTTTTGGTTCAAGTTCCTTCAGAAAAGCTTCTGTATTGTCTCCATAACATTTATTTCCTATGATAAATACTTTCTTACTTTCAATATTCCATAAAATTTTTTTCCTGTAATTTTCAAGAAATTTTTTATCTGACATCATTCCATTAATGTAAGGGCTAGAGTCAATATCTTGTTCCAAAACATCTTCTATCAAGCAATGGCTACAGTGAAGCACACATTCTACAACATTTGCTTTTACCTCTATTTTTACCTCTTTTTCAAAATTAGGATAATAAAAGTATTTTTTTATTTCAGCAATCGTATTTCTATCGCTGCATGCTTTAATCTCTATATCACGCCATTTTATTTTTGTATATTCATTTTCATCACAGGAAAACTTTTTTTGTAAAAAACGTAAAAATTCTTCAGGTGGTTCTTTAGAACATATAATTTTGTCAGGCATGGAAAAAAGGCTTACTTTTTTCTTTTTTGCAATATCAAGATATGCCAGAAGCCTCACATGTGGCTTATCCCAGTTCTGTAAACCAACAAGCAATTCATCTTTTGCTTTTCCTCTCTTGGCATAATAAACATTTTCATCTCCCATTTTAATGAATGCAACATATGGTATTTTTTGCTCAGCCAGCAGCATTGTGGCAGCTAAAGCACCTAAAAAGCCCTTTTTCCTTGCAACCTTTTCAGCATATTTTTTATCTTCCAGCCTTTCAATTTCTTTTTTTAGTTTTTCAAAATAACATTTTCCACAATCCCCTCCACATTCTGGCAAGACCTTGTATGGATTCTGTTTTATTTCATTTGCCATGCTGAGCAGCTTCTTTTCAACCTGTTTCGCTGCTATTCTCACTTTCATTGGCATACATGTTTAATGCATCTTTTTTATTTCACTGTTTTGATTATTTGGAGCAAAAATTAAGTTAGAAATGAATGTTGCTTTTAATTCGCTTGTTCATGAGTAAGAAGTTTTTCTTTCTATTTACCATCCAATAAGCAAAAATCTCTGTATCCCTCCTACAGTAAAAGCTACGAGAATCATGAGAAGCATTGCCTTCAGCATATCTTTTATTCCAAGTTCCTTTATTAGAATGGTGAAGGTTGCAACACATGGAAAATATATGGTTAGGATGGTTGTTGCTATAACAAGTTGCTCCGGCGCCATATTTAATGGCAGAAGCATACCAACCGCCAGATCTTTCCTTAAAAATCCTGCTATCAGGGCAAGGGCTGCCTCCTTTTTCAATCCAAACCACGCTACCACAATGGGGCTGAAGAGATTACTCAGGAAATCGATGAAATGAAGAGTGTAAAGAATATTTATTATAAATACGCCGAAAAATAGCCATGGAATAGCATCTTTCAAATACCACTGAATCCTCATTGAAAGTTTTTTTGCAATTGCAACTATGCTCGGCTTTCTGTATGGTGGAATCTCCATGAAAATTTCAGGACTCTCCCCTTTTATGAATTTATTTAGCAGGATGCCCATGAATATATATAGAACTGCCAGAGTAAAAAATACCATTGCAATATATTTTATACCATATGCTCCAAGTATGCCAAAAATCATTGCAGTTTGAGCCATGCAGGGAATCGATATTGAAAGAAGAGTCATTGAAATAAATCTTTGTTTCTTCGTCTCCAAGCTCCTGGTGGCAAGCACGCCTGGCACATTACATCCCATGCCAAGAAAAACAGTTATGATGCCATAACCATGCATTCCAAGGCGATGAAAAATGTTGTCAGCAAGGGTGGCCAAACGAGGTAAATAACCTGTATCTTCAAGGAGGGATAGTATGGTGTAGAAGGAAATTATGTATGGCAGTACAACACCAAATGGAACATATACTCCTGTTGATAATACTCCTAAAGACTCTTCAAAAGAAATTTTTCCGTCAATAAGCTGCCCTATAAGAATATCTCGTAAAATACTATCCCCCAAAAAATCATTTAATCTCTGGAGCAGCGTAAGATAAACATCAAAAAGAGGTTGTATTAGTTGGCTTATGCCTTCTCCGAGAAACCTGACGGTTAAAAGGGAGAAAAATAAAATTAATAGTGCAATGGGGATGCCTGTTGCAGGCTTTATTGTAATTTCTGCCAGTATATCTCTCCATGTATGATGGCGATGGCGTATTTTTTCAACTCTCTTTATTATTTCTCCTATCTTAGCCCATCTCTGCCCTTCGTCCAACTTTAAATTTCCTGCTTTAGCATCTTTCAATCTTTCAACAAGTTCTTTTATTCCCTCACCCGTTAAAGCGACAGTTGGAACAACAGGAACACCTAGCTCTTCTTCCAGTTTTTCAACATCGATATCTATGCCAAGATGTTTTGTTTCATCCCACAAATTTAAGGCGATGACAGCAGGAACATTTTTTTCTAAAATCTGCAGAGTTAAATACAAATTTCTCTCCAGATTGGTGGCATCAACAACATTTATGACAATATCCGCTTCTTCAAGCAATTTTTTTGCAACTTCCTCGGCTTTATTTGATGGTTGCAAAGAATAAGTGCCAGGAGCATCTATTATCTCATAAATTTCTCCTCCGATTTTTAATTTACCTCTAAAAAAGTCCACAGTTGTGCCGGGATAATTTGACACTATTACCTTTGCTCCCGTTAAACGGGAGAAAACAACACTTTTGCCAACATTCGGATTGCCCATCAAAACGATTTTCTTCACAATGGAAAAATTGAAGAGATATAAAGAAATTTTGATATAACGGGTTTTTATTGAAAAATGAAGGGCTTTATTCCAGGTGGCAGAGCAATGGCAGATGAAAAAGATTGCAACAGTTCATTTCATTGCTTATCTGATAATATAATGAAAATATATTCCATAGGACATTCCAATAGGCGTGAAGAAGATTTCATCAATTTATTGAAGCAATATAGAATAGAGATAGTCATTGATGTTCGTCGCTTTCCTACTTCGAAGTATGTAACATATAAAAAAGAGAATTTGACAGAGCTACTGAAGAAAAATGGGATTGAATATGTTCATCTTGAAAATTTGGGTGGTTATAGAGGAGGCTATGAAAAATGGATGTGTAGCAAGGAATGGAAAAGAGATTATGAAAGATTAAAGGAAATAGCGATGAATAAAAGAGCTGCAATAATGTGTGCAGAGAAGTTGCCATTTAGATGCCATCGCCGTTACATAGCAAGGAAACTTGCAGCAGATGGATGGAAAGTCATTCATATAATCAATGAAAAAGTATGGGAGGAAAAAAGCAGCGTTAAATTATGAATACCTGTATATTTTTAAAAAAATCGATATCCTTATAAAGGGTATTTAAATAATTTTCTTGGAGGGGATAGGAAATGAAAAGTTGGATACCAGGAGTAGTTGGTTTGGGCATATTGTTGCTCTTTATAGGCGTGATATACGGGGTATATGCAGATACACAGGATGCATTGGATACTGCTTCAGCAGTAAAAGATGTTGGAATATTTCTAGCAGGCATAGGGCTTGCTGTTGGAGCACTAATTGACAGTGAAGAAGACAATTATGTACGCTTTGGCATGTTGCTAGCGGCAGCATTGCTTATGGGATTGCTGTGGGGCGGCCTTATAACCATAAGTGCCTAAACTCTCTTCCCTCTTTCTATATATTTTTGTTTTTCTTTCTAAAACCCTTTTTATCTATAATTCCAATTTCTACTTCTCCTTCTTTACCCTTTCTTGCTTTCTTTATTGCTTCTATCCCTAATTCAATGGCTGCTTTCATGCTCAATCCTTCTTCATAATTCTTCTCAAAATATTCTATTGCTGCGTCTCTTCCTTCTCCTTCTGCTGTAGCTTTGTATTCCATCATTGCTCCACTTGGATCAGTTGCAAATAAATGAGCTCCACT
>JAPDJQ010000101.1 GCA_029259015.1 Thermoplasmatota archaeon
GACATAGAAGGATATGGCAGTGTTGTTAAATTTGAAAGTATTGAAGATGCGAGAGATTACATGATGAATTTTGTAAAACAGAAATTTGGTGGTGTTGGCTACATTGTTATGGCGAATCCGATGGATACAGTTAAGCCAAAGGTGCTCAGCAGCGTGGAATATGAATTTAAAAATAAAACAAGTTCTGTTGCCATACTTCCTGCCCAATCTTTTCATGCACTGGTAACCCAGCAGTTTATGAAAACGCATGAATTTGAAATTCCAGATTATAAGTATGCAAGAGTTAAAGTGGATTTGTTCAATTTGAATTCTGAAAATGTGAAGGAGCTGGGAGACGGAATATTTTTAATGATAATTAGTCCGGAAGGAATACCATATGTTTATACAGCAACTGGCGCTGGCCTAGCAGAATATGATGATAAAGGAGATATAACGCTGGATAAGGTTCATTACGAATTTATAATATGTAATAAACCAGGCATTTATTCTGCTCGTGTTATAGGAAGATGGTTTGCAGATGTTGAAGGAGAATATGAGTTAAAAATAAAGGTCGAGGAAATAGACACGCCTGTAGATCCATTAATGGAAGATTTATCTTCTCTAGCATCATATCTGGCAGCATATCACCGCGGCATCATATGGGCTTCTCCGGAATTTGCCTATGCAGGCAGACAAGGAATAAGCCAGCCAGGAGATAACCCTGAGATCATAGAAGAAAGCAACGCACATGTCTTGGCCATACATCAGCAGCTAAATGAATTACTTGCAGAAATAGCAGATTTACCAAATGATTTGGCTACGCTATGGCAACATTATAAGGAGAATCCAATATATATTGCAATATTAGCTGATCCAACAATGGTACCAATGTATTACTACAAGAATCCGGATGATGGCTATATTATGGGATGGGGAGTGCCTGGCGACTATATCTATGGAGATATAGATCCAAATCCGGATGATTTGGAAAATGATACCTTTACATATTACCCATTCCAGGAAAATATCGTGGGCAGAATAACAGGTTATGATGCTGAAGATGCTTCAGCTTTGATTGCAAGAACGATTTTCTATAATGAGATTATTGAGAAACTTGGGGAATGGAAACAAAATGCTACAGTACAGACTGGCTGCGGACTAGAATTTCAATGGGTTCCTGTGTTAACAACAATAGCGAATCTTTTGCTTGGAAGTAACGAGCCTACAAAATGGCCAAGTGGGGAGAGCTTCTTCATTAATTTAAGGCTTTGCCATGATTTGGAGGAGGGGGGATTTAATGTTAAACGCACCCATTTACTGGCTTCGCAGCGTGAGGGATTTGAAAATTTAACACAATATGGGAGGAGATATTTCCTATTCCCGCGCTTTTATGAAGCAATAAGTAGCGATAATGTTAAAGGAGGAAAATACCAAGAGGAGAGCAATATAATTTTCGTCTTCAATCATGGCTTCTACTACTTATATGAATCTGGAGATATTTTGCTGGATGCTAGAGGTTTTCCACCTTTCACAACTATCTCCCGATTCTATCCAATGGGCAGTGGTTTAAGCAGCAAAGGCACATATGACGTGAGAAATGTGTACAAAATGAAATTTGGTCCAGGCATCATCTTTGTTGAAAGCTGCATAACAGCCAGAATAGATGGCTTAGCTCCCGAAAACTGCTTGAGCCAAGCTTACCTACATGCAGGAATGAATGGTTACATTGGAGCAACACGTGTTACAGCAGATCCCGGCTACTTAGAGCCTGGCTTGATATTTGAAGGATTTGGAGCATGGGGATTCATTAATGCAACCATAAATTTAAAGAAATATGGAAAATATCCAGAGCCACACTTTGGAGCAGTTGTAGCAGAAGATTTCATTCTTGATCTGGTTGTCAATGATAGCACCACTGGAATGGCATTGAGAAATGCCAAAAATAAATATCTGCCAAAAGATGCCAATTCAACATTCCTATGGACACCTCCTTTAATATATACGGGGCTGCCAATGATTGATGAGATGTTATATGAATCAATATGCCCAAGATTTGAATATGGAAAATATCTGGATAAAAAATATCACTGCCTGCACGAATTCAATTTATATGGTGATCCAGCTTTCAACCCATGGAATCCATGAAATACCCATATGAGGAATTTAAGGAAGAAGCTACTGCAGGGTTAGCAGAGGCTATCAAAAAATTATATGGAATAGAGGCAGAGATAAAAATTGAGGAGCCAAAAGAGATAGCAGATTTGGCTTATCCGTGTTTCCCTCTTTCCAAAATTTTGAAGAAAAGCCCAAAAGAAATAGCAGAAGAGATAGCAGGAGAAATAAAGCGGCGAGAGTGGATTGACAAGGTCGAGGCAGTGAATGGCTATGTTAATTTTTTCATCAATGTTAAAAAACTGGCAGAAAAATTGCTCAAAAAAATAGAAGAAATGGGCGACGAGTTTGGTAAATTGCCGAGGAAAAATTTAAAGGTTATTGTTGAGCACACATCTGCAAATCCCAATGGACCATTGCATGTAGGAAGGGCGAGAAACCCAATCATTGGTGATACAATTGCAAGGTTGCTTAAATTTGGTGGCTATGACGTTGTTACACAATATTATGTTGATGACATGGGCAAGCAGGTGGCGACTCTATTCTGGGGAGTAAAAAATTTGAAGATAGAAATCGAGCATGAAAAAGCAGATCATAGATATGTTGTGTTTTATCAAAAAGCTTCGCAATTAATGGATGAAGACGAAAATGTGAAGAAGGAGATAGAGGAAATAATAAAGAAGTGTGAGAGAGGAGATGAAAAAACATTGCAAGAATTAAAGGAGATATATGAAAAGGTTCTGGATGGAATCATCGAAAGCCTTAGAAATTTGAATATAGAGATAGATGAGTTTGTTGAGGAATCGAGATTTGTTCTTGATGGAAGTGTCGAAAAAGTTGTAAAAGAATTAGAAAAACTGCCTTATGCAGGCAAAGAAGGGAAAGCAACATATATTGATCTAGAGCCATTCGGAGTACATGGAAGAGATAAAAAATTTTATTTGACAAGGGGTGACGGCACATCCCTATATGCAACAAGAGACATAGCATATCATATATGGAAGGGAGAAAGAGCGGACATGATGATAAATGTTCTTGGCGAGGACCACAAACTGGAGGCAAAATTTGTTGAAATTGCCTTAAAGTTGCTGAATAAAAAAGTGCCAGAAGTAATATTCTACTCATTTGTTTCTTTGCCAGAAGGAAAAATGTCAACAAGGAAGGGCAGAGTTGTTTATCTGGATGATTTAATAGAAGAAGCAATAGAAAGGGCACGGAAAGAAGTGATAAAAAGAAGAGGCGAGGATGAAAAACTTGAGTATATAGCAAAGAATGTTGCAGCAGGAGCAATAAGATATAACATAATAAAGGTGAGAGCTGAGAAGCCCATCGTTTTTAAATGGGATGAAGCATTAAATTTTGAAGGACAATCTGCTCCATTTATTCAATATGCCCATGCAAGATGCTGCTCAATTTTAAGGAAAGCAGGATATGAAGGAGAGGCAAAGCCGAATTATGAACACGAAAGCGAGATAAAATTAATAAAAATGCTTGCTTTGTTCCCTGAAATAATAAAAGAGAGTGTAAAAACCAGAAATCCTTCGATGCTGGCTGAATATGCTTATGATGTAGCTTCATCTTTTAACGCATTCTATAGGGACTGCAGAGTCATTGGAAGCGAGAAAGAGAAAGAAAGACTTGCTTTAGTTAATGCTACACGTGTGGTTCTTAAAAACTGTCTCAACATTTTGGGCATAGAAGCACTGGAAGAAATGTAAAAGAGAAATGAGTGTGACTTAATTCATTCAAATAATGTAAAATTTTTTTATTTGTTAGATATATCCTTGTGCTTTATATTATAATCGTCACTCCAGTATGCAATTTGAAATGCAGATATTGTGGAGGCAGCTTACAAGGAATGCCAGATGAAATTGTCTACGATTTAGATGAACTTGCAGAATTTATTGAAAAAGATAAAGAAGCAATAGTAGCATTTTATGGAGGAGAAGCAACATTAAAACCAGATTTGATTAAAAAAATGATTGATACATTGCCAGCAAAAAAATTTGTTTTACAGACAAATGGCTTTTTCGTTGAAAAGTTAGACAGTTATATTCATAAACTGGATAGTATACTTCTTTCCATAGATGGAAGAAAAGAAATCACAGATTTTTATCGCTGTGCCGGCTGTTATGACAGGGTTATGAATGCGTTGCAATTTCTTAGGAAGAATGCCTACAAAGGAGAAATAATTGCGAGGATGGCAGCATCATATAAAACAGATATATACAAGGATGTAGTGCATCTTCTGCAGCATTTTCCTTACGTGCATTGGCAGCTTGATGTTGTGTGGAGCAATTTATGGCATCTGGAACAATTTAAAGAATGGGCGGAAGAAAGTTATAAGCCGGGAATAAAAAAACTGACGAAACTATGGATAAAAAATATTGAAAATGGTAGAATTCTAGGCATTGTTCCTTTTCTGGGTATAATGTCCCGCATTTTGCATGGTGGCAAAGATTTGCCATGCCAAGCAGGCAGGGAAGCCATTGCAATTGCAACTGATGGAAGAATAATGGCATGTCCCATTGCTCCAGATTTTGAATGGAATATTCTAGGCGACTTCAAGAAATATAAAAGAATTGAAATTGGTGAGCCATGCAAAAGTTGCAATGTCTATAACATATGTGGAGGAAGATGCCTGTTTGCATATAAAGAAAGATTGTGGGGAGAAGAAGGGTTTAATGAAATTTGCAATGTAACAAAATTTCTTATAGAGGAACTTAGAAAATATAAAGAAAAATGCATGGAATTGAAAGAGAAGATAAGGTATCCTCCATATAATAATACAACAGAGATAATACCATAACTTCTGTAAGCTTTTTATAATGCCAATCTATAAAATTGATGAATGGAAATCTTTATTATGATATTTTATGGGAAAGGAATTATGAAAAGGGATATGCAAATTGTAGAGTTGCAGTAGATTCTGATGATAATATAGTAGTATGTGGCATCGATAAGGATTACAAAGGAATGGTTTTGAAATATGATAAAGATGGAAACTTATTATGGGCCGATCATGCTTTACCAGAAATTTACAGGAGGAGAATTTTAAATTTTACAGAATTACCAACAAAAAATCTCGAGGAGAGATTTGGGGGATTTTTGGATATTGCGATTGATAGAGAAAATAATATAGCTGTTGTTGGCTCATTTTATGATGAAAAGGGAGAAAAATGTATTGTTTATGTTAAAAAATACGATGCATCAGGGAGAAAAATCTGGGATAAAACATTTTCACTTTTTGATTACAATCAATCCACAGGCATAGGCATTGACTCAAGTGGGAATATTTTTATAGTCGGATATGGAGGAAGTACAAAACCACCTAGGCTAAGAGGGTTTATTGCAAAATTTTCTTCAGATGGGAGAGTGTTATGGTGGAGAAAAGTAAGAAAATTTGGAAAAATTTTTACAGGATACACCAGCTTGGTTATAGATCAGAACTTTATTTATGCTGTCGGAATGACAGTTGGACTGAGAGGATATGATTTGCTCTTAACAAAATTTAGGGAAAGATGGAAAATTAGAGACAAAATAATAAATAGGATGGTTCTCCCTGGAAAAATTATAATGGATAATGAAAAAAATCTAATTGTTGTTGGACAGGAAGAAGATGGAGGATATAAACATTATATCTCAAAAATCAGCACACAATTTGAAATTTTATGGGAAAACAAAGATATGGATGGGGGACTATATGATGCAGTTTTATTTGAAAATAAAATTGCTGTTACTGGAAAAATAATGGAAACTAAATACTATGCTGGGATTTTTGACAGCCAAGGAAAGAAATTAATTGATATGTTTTTAGGAAATTTGATCAGTAATGGAAGAGATATGAATGACTGGATGCGTGGAATTGCTATTGACAGCCTAGGAAATTTAATCATTGTTGGAGCTGCACCTGTGGCAAAAACAATAAAAGTAAGTATTAAGGAGGAGATTGAAGAAGAACATCTGCAGCCAACTGAGGAAGAAAAGCCCAAAGAGAAAAAAACATTTATGGATATTTTGCTTGAATTTTTCAAGAGATTATTTGGCACATAAAATTTAAATCTCCTTGCCATTATACTGACATGAAAAGCTTAGCAGTATTTATTGCAATAGCATTTTTGTTTAGTGGAATTATAGCAGGCATGGATGTTCAAGAGATAAATGATTTTGGAAGTAGCAATGGAAACAATGTAACATATGAGGAAAGTTATGATTTGCTCATAATATGTCCACAGCAATTTTACGATCCCCTCATACCATTCCAGTGGCATAAAGAGCAATATGGAATAAAGACAATTATAGTTACATTAGATGAAATCTACGGAAGCAAATATTTCCCGTGCCAGGGAAGAGATGATGCAGAGAAGGTAAAGTATTTCATAAAAGATGCTTATGATAACTGGCATATTAAATATGTTCTGCTTGTTGGAGGAAGAAAACCTGGCTTAAAAGAAAAATGGTGGATGCCTGTAAGATATGTTCATCTGGATGACAAAAGTAATTGGGAAACTCGCTACTTGAGCGATTTATATTTTGCGGACATTTATGATGCCAATGGCAACTTCTCCTCATGGGATAATAACGGCAATGGAATATACGGCGAGTGGAAAGGAAGTAGGGCAGAAGATGCTCCAATCGATCTATTTCCAGATGTTTATGTAGGCAGATGGGCAGCTCGCAATGCATTTGAAGTTGAGATAATGGTTTCAAAAACAATAGAATATGAAACCACCGCCTATGGAGCAGAATGGTTCAAAAGATTTGTATGCATAGCTGGAGATACTTATCCAGAGGTATTAAATTCAAGCTGGAAAGGATATGAGGGCGAGGAAGGAACGCAGCGTGCCATAGACTGGATGCCCGGATTTGAACCAATAAAGCTTTGGACTTCTCTTGGCACATTCACCGGGCCAGAAGATGTAATAAATGCCATAAGTGAAGGATGTGGTTTTGTTTTCTTCGATGGCCATGGCTCGCCAATGAGCTGGGCAACACATGCCCCAAACAGCACAGAATGGGTAGATGGCTTGACTGTATGGCAGATACCCAAACTAAAGAATGAAGGAATGTATCCAGTATGTGTAGTTGGTGGATGTCACAACAGCCAGTTCAATATTTCCGTATTCAACCTTCTGAAAATTTATGAAGGAATCGATGAATGGATTGGATATATCTGGAAAGGAGAGACAGCTCCTGCATGCTGGAGCTGGTGGATGACTAGGAAAGTAGATGGAGGAAGTATCGCAACGCTTGGCTATTCTGGACTGGGATATACGAAGGAAGACAAGGGTTTTACTGGAGAAGCTTCAGAATGGCTTGATACCCATTTCTTCTGGGAATATGGAATGAATGGAACTGACATACTTGGAGAAATATGGGGTAAAGTAATAGCTGGCTACCTGAGAACATACCCAATTGACTGGAATAGTCCTGCAGGAAGCTACACATGTCTTGATGCAAAAACAGCCCAAGAATGGATTTTGCTTGGAGATCCGAGCCTGAAGATAGGAGGATATCCAAGTTAGCAAACTTTATCTTCTCTTTCTTTTTTCTTTTCATGCTTTATAAGGATGTTATAAACTTAGAGACGAAAGGAGAAATGGATATTGTTGATATAACATATGAAGTACAAAAGATTGTAGAAAAAAGCGGAATAAAGGATGGCATAGCATGTATTTTTTGCCCAGGCTCAACGGGAGCGATAACCACAATAGAATATGAAGATGGATTATTGTATGATTTACCAAATGCTTTAGAAAAAATAGCGCCCAAAAACGCATACTACAAACATGAGGAGAGATGGCATGATGGCAATGGCCACAGTCATGTGAGAGCGAGTATAATAGGGCCTAGCCTAACTGTGCCAGTAGAAAATGGTCGTCTTGTACTTGGAACATGGCAGCAGATTGTATTTGTGGAATGTGACATAAGGCCAAGGAGTAGAAAAATCATTATTCATGTTGTGGGATAAGGTGCAATAGAAAGCCACTACCCATCCTTTCCACCTCTTTTATTTCAAATTTTATCACGTCTTCTTCTTTCCTTGCCCCCTCTCCTCCAGCTATGCTTGGTGCATTGCCACCTATTATTATTGGGGCAAAGAAAACAAACATTTCATCTACAAGCTTATTTTTCAAAAATTCCCATATAACTGTTGAGCCTCCCTCGACGAGCAATTTTTTTATTCCCTTTTTATGCAAAATTTCCATGAGTTTTTTTAAATCGATTTTATCATTTCCGCATTTTATAACTTCCACATGCCCTTCTTTAAATTCCTTGCATGTTGTAACAATGAGTGTTTTTGCATATGGCTTCATCACTTCTGCATTCTCAGGTGTGCGAAACTTGCTGTCCAATATAACTCTCAATGGCTGCCTTGCCTTGCCAACATATTTTTCTTTCACTGTTAGTTTAGGATCATCGGCAAGCACTGTTTCTATTCCAACTAAAATGGCATCACATTCATTCCTTAGCTTATGAACTCTTGCCATATCCTCCTCGCTGGATATTTTCAATGGTTTTTTCCCAACCAGTGCAATTTTGCCATCGATGGAGGAAGCACAATTTACTATAACATATGGCTTTTTCATTTTACCATTGCTTCAGCCATATCTTTCAGGGCTTTTTCTTTATCTTTTGCTTTTACTACTCCACTTGCTACCAAAATGCCCTCCGTTCCAAGCTCAATTGCCTTCGCAACATCTTCGCCGCTTTTTATTCCAGCACCACACAGCACTTTTACCTTTTCATTTATTTTTTTCACTGCCTCTACAGCTCCGCTAACCACTTCTGGCTTTGCTTTTGTTACAGAAATATCTCCTCCTATGAGTTCAGGTGGTTCAATGGCTACATATTCTGGCGCGAAGCAAGCAACAGCCTTCGCAACTTCAACAACGGAGGCACATATCACTCTTTTCAATCCAACCTCAGCTGCTATTTTGGCAGCAGCGAAAATATCCTCTACCTTTATTCTATGCTCCGAATGATTTATTAGCGTGCCAGCTGCCCCTGCCTCTTTAACTGCATGAGGCAAAATCCAGCCAGTATGACTTCCATATTCTATGGCATCAATGCGCTGCGAAAATACATCTATTTCCACTTCATTTGCCACCCTATAAACATCGCATGGCTGCACCGCTATAGCCATTTCTATGCCATATTCCCTGCCAATTTTCTCCATAATTTTCGCAAGCTCAACAGCTTTACTTCCAATGCCCTCTGCATACGCTTTTGTATTGACAACAATAATACCCATGATTTGAAAATGGTTGCACATTAAATTATTTTTGTAATTTAATGAAAATGAAAAAGAGAATGTAATTACTGGATTCTCATTCATGTTTTTTACATTAGAAGACTTGGTTGCAAAAAGTCAGCGATGTGTCCTATTCCTTCTATTTATCCCCCTCTTTATTTTTGCCCCATATATTCAAGCAATTTTTCATAATTTTGGGGATGCTGCCTGAAATATTGTCTTATTGGCGATAAAATTCTATCAATGTATTCAGCTACAGCATTTTTTAAGTCAAGAGGATGTAATTCCTTTTTAACATAACTTTCTTCCAGTTCATCATATGAATTGAAAGTGAGAGGAGGAGCATCCTTTCTTTCCACTTTCATCTCATCAAAATGAATGAAAATAATGTGGCGAGCTATTTCCATTATCGGATTTCCCTCTGTAACTCCTTCTGGACAGTAAGCTTTTCTTATCTTTTTCTGTATTGCATCATAACCATCATGAATGAAAATGGCGCTGCTGGGCTTACTCTTTGACATTTTCGCATCCATTCTTTCCTTTGCCTGCAGGCTAGAAATGATATGCGTGTGTAAGGCGACGGGCTTTTTCATACCTAATTTTTTACAGACGTCTCTGGCTAACATATGAGCATGTCTTTGATCCATACCACCTAAAGCAACATCAACGTCCAGATAAAAAATATCTGCTACCTGCATCAAGGGATAGAAAAATTTGGAAATGTCCTTTTCCGCCTCCTCCGCCTTCCTGCCCATTATGTCCATTGCTCTCCTTGCTCTAGCTAAAGAAGTTTGTTTAGCGATTTTTAAAACAAGTTGCCAGTAGTCAGCATCGCTCACCATCTCGCTGGCATAAACATATTTTACACCTTTAACACTCATAGCAGCAAATGCATCCTTTATGTATTCTCCACAAGTCTTTATTGCCTCCATATTGCCTCCAAGTTTGTCATTAATCCATGCATGCCAATCAGCAAGAAGAATCGTTGTATCAAAACCTGCATCAATCAAATCTTTAACTTTATCAGCGCACATAAGCCAGCCTAAATGAACTAAGCCAGAGGGCTCAAAGCCAATATATGCCTTCTTTTCTTCTTTGGCCATTACTTCCTGCAATTCTTCAATGGTTACTACTTCTCTTAAGTTCCTTGTCACCACATCAAGCATGAAAGTTTATGATGAAAGGATATAAGAAAATTTGGATTCTATCATACTCAATCATTGCAAATAAAATTTCATTTTACGCATTTAGCTCCTTGAAACACTGCCACTTTTCCATTTTATTTATAAAAATTTAAAAGATAGGCAGCTTTCATACATATGCTCAGGATACATGCTGTAGGCGGCTATAACGAAGTAGGCAAGAATATGACTTGCATTGAGATAGATGATGAAGCAATAATTCTTGATATGGGCTTATATATGGATAGATTTGTCGCAGTGCAGGAAAAAAATATTGAGATGAGCAGAGAAGTTTTGCTCACGGAAGATGCAATTCCAAATGATGAGCCAATAAAAAATATAAGGAAAAAGATTAAGGCTATTATTGTTACTCATGCCCATCTTGATCATATTGGCGCCATAAGATGGATGGGGCAAAGTTATAAATGCCCGATAATAGCCACACCTTATACTGCAGAGGTTATAAAAAAGCATGCAAAAAAAATTGAAAATCTCATAGCAGTGAATGTTAACTCTTCATATAGAGTTTCCAGAAATATTGAAGTGGAATTCATTAATGTAACTCATTCCGTGCCACAGTCATCTATTCTTAATATAAAAACAAAATATGGCAATATAGTTTATGCTCTGGATTATAAAAATGATAACCACCCCACGCTTGGAAGAAAAACAAATATTAAGAAACTGAAGAAGCTTGACAATGTTCTGCTTTTAATAGCTGACTCAACCAATGCTGACGAGGAAAGAAAAACTTTTTCAGAGTACATAGCAAAGGAGATGCTTAATGATATAATAATGGGAATGGAAGTAGGAGATCATGGCTTATTTATAACAACCTTCTCCTCACACATTGCCCGCCTCAAAAGCATTTTGCATATTTCAAAAATGCTTGGCAGAAAACCTGTTTTTATTGGCCGCTCATTGCATGATTATATTGCCTCAGCAGAAAACTTGAAATTAGTGAATTTTTCCAAGGATGCAGAAATTATAAAAAATGCAGGAAGAGCAGAGAAAAAGCTACGAGCTATGAACAAAAACAAGGAAGAGTATGTTTTTATTGTTACAGGAAGCATGGGAGAAAAAAATGCTGTTCTGACGAAAATAGTTAATGATGAACTTGAGTTAAAAATATCACCTCACGACTTTGTCATATTTTCTTGTGAGGTTATTCCTACGCCCGCCATCAAAGCAAATCGCCAAATACTGGAGCAAAAGCTTCATAGAAAAAAAGCCAGGATTTTCAAGGATATACATGTTTCTGGCCATGCCTCCCGCGAGGATTTGCGAGACTTGATAAAAATTCTCTCACCTCATCACATCCTGCCTGCTCATGGCGATTTGGCTAAAACGGCATCCTTAGCGGCATTAGCAGGAGAAATGGATTACGAGCTGGGAAAAAATGTCCATATATTGCAGAATGGACAGAGTATGAAAATATAGCGCTGGGAGCAGGATTTGAACCTGCGCGGGCTTGCGCCCAGCGGCTCTCGAGGCCGCCGCCTTGTCCGGGCTAGGCTATCCCAGCGCAACTTTAATATTACTGGAGTTTTATTAAGGTTGCTATGAAAGTTGAGGTTGAGCTAAGGGGAGAAACAAAAACGCTTGAGATGTGCGAAGATTTCACTGGAGAAGATTTGTTGAAGGAGCTACAGCTATCACCAGATGCGGTCATAATAGTCGTTGATAATAAGCCCGTTCCTTATAAAGAAAAGATAAAAGGCAAAAAAATTAAGATAATAAGGGTTGCATCAGGTGGATAAGCAAAATAGTTAAAAATTGTTTTGCATATATGGGTAAGCTCCCGTAGTGTAGCCCGGCCAATCATTTCGGCCTCTCGAGACCCCGAACCCCTTTCAAAAAGGTGTTTCATCCCCAAAGGGTTGGAGTAAGCCGAAGACCCGGGTTCAAATCCCGGCGGGAGCACTTATTATTTTTAAAATAGCTTTTGCAAATCCATCAAAACCTATCTCTCTTCCAAAAACTTTTTTTGCTCCTACTTTCTTCAATTTTTTCCCCCATTCCAGATGGGCATATGCTGTGAAACCAATTATATTTGCGTTTTTATCGATTTTCAATAATTCTTCGGTAGCTTTGACTCCATCCATTACTTTCCCTATCATCTGCTTTTTCAGGTCTTCATATCTTCTGCTTCCTGATAGATTCAAATCCATTACAACTACATCCGGCCTTTTATTTTTAGCCATCAGTTCCTTATACAACTTTACTCCTTCTTCCCCATTATACGCAGAATAAATTTCAGCATTTACAGGGCCAAGATATTCCCTGATAAGTTCATGGACCTCTTTCTCATCATCTATAATAAGTAGTATTTTTTTATCCCCCACAAATGTAATGGCAAGCGGACTTATTAAGGTTTCTTTGACCAATTTTTTATCTTTAGGACAAAATAAAGTAACAGAATGAAATTTTGCTACGGCAAATAGCATATAAAAACATGGAAAGATTTGTGTTTCCATGTTACGTCCTGAAAACACTAGCAATTATTTCTAACATTTAGGTCATCATCGCCGATTAAAATAATAAAGCTTAATAATAAACAATTGATTTGGGAATATGGATATTATAGCATTTGTTGCAGGTTTAATAGTTGGCATAGTAGTTGTTTCAATTGCTGTTGAGTTTGCATGGAAAAAAAGTGTACCAGAAAAAACCTGCAAATTAACCAAAAAATGGAACTTAAATGAATTAAGAAATGCTCTGATTGTAGCAGAAAAATTACATATAACTCCGCCATCAGATGCGAAGGTTGTTGTTGCTGCTCCTACACCATTAGCCAAGAATGCAAGAGAGAATCCGAGCGTAATTGGAAATTTTGTAATAGGATTAAACAAGGCATATATTTTTGCTGGAGAAATAAAAGAAGGACAGATTGCTGTAGTTACCTCTGACGAAGACATTTTGAAAGAACTGAGAGACATGTTCTATGAATTTTATAAAGTAAAGGAGAAAGCTGTCTCCTATGTGCCAAAGAAAGGGAGAGTGAGAATAAGAGGAGTTGTGAGAGCTGTATTTCCGTATAGAGATGGCTATTTAATGCGTTTATCATATGAGGGAGGAATAGTTGGAGTATTGCTCAAGGAAAGAATGGATGTTGAAGGGAGAAGAGTAGAAGTAGAAGGAGAAGTGCTTGAATATCCATTTATAAATCCATACAACATAACAGTGTTGGATTAAATGAGTATACTCATAAAAAATTCAATAATTGTAACCCAAGATAAGAGCAGGCAGATTATTTACGGAGATGTTTATATAGAAAATGATAGAATAGTGGAAATAGGAAAAATAAATGTGGAGGCAGATTTTGTTTTGAAAGACAAAATAGTAATGCCTGGCTTAATAAACATGCACACTCATCTGCCAATGACTCTGTTACGAGGGTATGGAGATGATTTGCCATTAGAGGAATGGCTTACAACAAGGATATGGCCAATCGAAGCAAAATTGAAATCAGAACATATTGCCATAGGAACAAAACTTGCATTCATGGAAATGGTGGCAACTGGCACAACTTGTTGCAATGATATGTATTTCTTTGAGGATGTGATAGCCAATGAAGCAAAAAAGTTTGGCATACGCTGCTATGCTGGCTTTAGTCTAATCGATTTTGATACACCTGAAATGAAAAGAGAATGCCTATTGCCAGAATGCGAGAATTTTATTAAAAAATGGGGTGATGATGAATTAATAAAGCCGGTTGTTGCCCCTCATTCCACCTATGCATGCTCTCCAGAAACTCTGCAAAAAGCTGCTGAGCTTGCAGAAAAATACGATGCTTTCATTCATATTCACTGCTCTGAAACAAGGCATGAAGTATATGATGTTCTTAACAAATATGGCTCTCGTCCTTTAGAACAAATCAAGAAACATGGCCTACTTAATGAAAAAACAATGCTTGCTCATTGCGGGTGGATTACAAAAGAGGAAGTAAAAGAAATCGCCGCCGCCAAAGCATGCGCCATTCACAATCCAGTAAGCAATATGAAGCTTGCAACAGGTGGCTATACTCCATTGCCAGAATTATTTGATGCTAGGGCATATGTAACGCTTGGCACAGATGGAGCAGCAAGCAACAACAAGTTAGATATGTTTGAAACAATGAAATTTGCAGCTTTAATTCACAAGCACCACCGATGGGATGCAAGCATTGTTACAGCTCAGCAAGTATTGGACATGGCAACAATAAATGCTGCTGAATTTTTGGGATTAAATGCTGGAAGTATTGAAACTGGAAAAAAAGCAGATATAGTTTGTCTGGATATGACTTCTCCAAATTTAATTCCCCGCCATAACATCATTTCTCACATAGTTTATGCTGCCTCTGGCTTCAATGTGAGTGATGTCATTATAAATGGAAGAATGCTCTATCATGATAGAAAATTTTTAACTGTAAATGAAGAAAAAATTTATGAGGAAGTGGAAAAAACAAAGGAAGATTTGCTGCGGGACTGATTGTGCTTGTATTATTCTACATATCCCAGTTCTTTTAGTTTATCAAATACTTTCTGAACGCTTTCCTCAACGCTTTCCTTATCTGTTTCAACTATAATTTCTGGATTTTCTGGCTCTTCATATGGGTCGTCTACGCCAGTAAATCCTTTTATTTCTCCATTTAGTGCTTTTTTATACATACCTTTAACATCTCTTTGCATACATACTTCCACAGGTGTCTTGACATATACCTCAATGAAATTATTGCATATGGATCTAGCAAAATCTCTGTTTTCTCTGTATGGGCTAACGAAACTACATAGTACAATAACGCCTCTTTCCGATAGCAATTTTGCCATAAGCGCTATATATCTGAGATGCTTGTTTCTGCCTTCCTTTGAAAAATCTTTGTTTCTGATGTAATCGCGTACAGTATCTCCATCCAGTAATTCCACATCTTTCCCCTGCTCCTCCAATCGTCTCATCAATTCTTTGGCGATGGTGGTCTTGCCTGAGCAGGGCAAGCCCGTAAACCATACAGTTACTCCTTTTCCCTTCATTTTATCACCTTTCCTTCCATATGTTTTGGAATTTCAATGCCAAGAGTATGAAGCAACGTTGGAGCGAAATCATATATGCTCGCCTCAATTCTTTTTTCATCGGCAGGATACTTAACGAAGATGCCATGTTTTGCATGAACTGCATCATCTGGCCCAGTATCATTTTTTTCTAGATGTACTCTTCCATGCCCTATTGTGCCAGCAGAACGCCAATACAAATCATCAAAATAAACCATCAAATCTGGAGGATCACCATTGCATTCAGGATATAATTCCTCGGGTGTAAACACCTTTGTATTCATCACATTGCCTCTGTCATCTCTCGCCTTTCTTATTTCTTCAGCCAGTTTTTTACGCATTTTCTCATATTCTTCTTTTGATATAATGCCATTTTCTTCCCTTCCCTTCACATTGAAAAATATTCTTGCATAATAGCCGCCCCATCCCCATGCTTTGGTTTTGTTCCAGTCAACATCTGCTTTGCCAATGCTTACTATCTCTTTAGGCTCTTCTTTCAATACAAGCCATTTATTTTTTATTAACCATTCATTTATACAGAATGCCCCCTTCATCCTTTTTGCTCCGTGGTCAGATACAATGAAAACGGCAGTATCATCATCTATTAAATCGAGGAGTTCTCCTAAATTTTTGTCCAGCAGCTTGTAATAATCTCTTATTACATTTTTGTATGGAGAATTTGGCTCATGCAGATGGTGCTGTTCATCAAAATAACGCCAGAAAGCATGCTGCACCCTATCCAAGCCAATCTCAACGAACCAGAATAAGTCCCATTCTTTATTCTGTATTAAATACTTTATCAGCTCATGTCTTCTCTGCGTCATTTCCCACAGATTCTTTACAAGCTCATCCTTTTCATCTGTTCTGAAGGGAACATCAAAAATATATTTCCCAATTTCCTTTTCTATTTCCTTCTTCAATTCCACAGGATAAGTATAATCTTTTGTCGCATCTGGGGTAATAAAGCAGGAAATCATGCAGCCATTTAGTGGCAGAGGGGGATAAGTGGGCGGCAATCCAACGATGCAACTTTTCTTTCCATATTTGCCTAGAATATCCCATACTTTTGGCACATTTTTAAATTTTAATGAGTTTGAAATCCAAATGTCAGTATAGCTGTTATTTTTTCTATGGCGAAATCCGTATATTCCTAATTTGCCAGGGTTTATGCTTGTTGCCATAACCATCCATGCAGGAATTGTTATTGGAGGATCGCAGCTCTCCATTCTTCCATATGTTGCATTTTTTAGCAGCTTTCTGAAGTTTGGCAGCTCGTCCAGAAATTTATTGAATACGAGCTCCGGTGTTGCGCAATCCCATCCTATTACTAATGCCTTCATTTTATTTCCTCCAGAATTTCATTGATAAATTCTTCACATTCCTCCTTTGGGACAATTGCACCCATAACATTCTTTTTGCCTCCAGCTACATAACCATGCTCCAAAGCCTTCTGAATGAGGTGAAGAACATCATTTCCTCTAACATATACCTGGCATTCATTTTCAAAATATCCGTGGTTTACAACTATGACATAATCCTTTTTATTCCATAGTCTTCTAGCTACAGTAGATATGATATTGTATTTACAATCCATTTCCTTAATCAGGATGTTGCCAATTTTCTTTCCCTCTGCATTCAATACTTTCTCTATTTCCTTTTCTATCTTTTCCCTATTTCTCCTCCATTTCTCGTTATTGAGTATGAATTCTGCCACATCTTCTGCTTCTGAGAGCATGGCAACTGCCTTCTCCACCTCATTCTTATCTCCCATTTTATAATTCGAATCTATCAGATGCACCATCTCATGCATTTCTTCGAAGGTAATATCTGCCTTCTTCATAAAATCCTGCAATTTTTCATAAAATCTTGTATTTTTTATTCTCTCTTCCCAGTCTCCAACAGCTCCAAGAAATGATAACAGATTGTCTTTTTCATTTAAAAATTCTCCAACAACCCACGAAGCAGATGGATAATCCTCTTCATCTTTTCCTTCCAGTATCGGATTTACATATTTTACGCCATCTATCTTCTTGCTTATATGATGGTCGAAAACTTTTACTTCGCTTATCTCGGCAATTTTTTTTAAACTGGCCTCATTCAATGCCAAATCAACAACATATATTTCGTCAAAATTTTCTTCCTCGATTCTTTTAATTTCATCTTCTTCCAGATAATAATTTCCTATCTTTGGCGTCATATTTTTGCAATCTTTGTTAAAAAGCATAGCTGCAGAGCATATGCCATCTGTATCCCAATGATGAAGTATAAGGCGCATATTAATCGACAAAAGGATTATCGTAACTCATTATTATCTCTGCAACTTCCTTTCTCATCATTGTTTCAGGAGGCATTTCTCCGTTCATCAACATTTTTCTTATAGCGGTCCCACTATAGTAAACGTGGTGCTCTTTGTCATGTGGGCAAATTTTTTCATTGACAACGCCTCCACATTTCTTGCAGTAGAAGAACGATTTGAAGAAAATAGGAGTTATGCCTAAATCGGGGAATTCATTGAATATTTCATGGGCATCATATGGTCCGTAATAGTTGCCTACTCCAGCATGATCTCTGCCAACAATGAAATGGGTACAACCAAAATTTTTCCTAACAATAGCATGGAATATTGCTTCTCTGGGTCCGGCATATCTCATTTCAGTTTTTAAAATTGCCAGGACTGCTCTATCTTTGAGATAATAATGCTCTATTAAGGCATCATATGCTTTTAGAATAACCTCGTCCTTGAAATCTCCCTTCTTTTTCTTTCCTATTATTGGGTTAATGAAAATGCCATCCACAAAAGTCAATGCAGTTTTCTGAACATATTCATGACCAATATGGGGAACGTTTCTTGTCTGGAAAGCAACTATATCTCTCCATCCTTTTTCTTTAAAAAGAATTCTTGTTTCATATGGCTTCAGATAGTATTTATCAAATTCTTCTTTTCCTTCCTTTACTAATGTAATTTTGCCTCCTACTAACTTTTCCTTCATTTCCGTTAATTTTTTAACTCCTGGGTGAGCTATATCCGTTGTCCTGAAAACCTTTTCTGCATACTCTTTTTTATCGTAGCTGTAAATTTCTTCAATATTCATTATAGCTACTGTACCATTTTCGCCAACCAAAGCCACTTCATCTCCTTCTTTTATGCTGTCATCAAAATCAAAAACTATTGGAATTGTCCATGGCAAATCATTTGCAAGTCGCATGTGATGCAAAACGCTTTCAAAATCTTCTCTGCACATGAAGCCTTCAAGAGGTGAAAAAACACCGTATGCTATATTTTCCAGATCATGAGCTAAATCTCTGCTTACCTTTATTTTTTCAATGTCATCGATGTTTTTGTTCCCATCCACTCTCCTTATTAGCTTTCCACCGTGTGGAGCAGGCATTTTAATCAAGATAACCCAAAGCTCTCAATCTTTCCTTAATTTTTTCCTCGTCTTCCTTGCTGAATGCTTCTTCTTCCTCTTCCTCCATGCTTGCTAGCAGTTCCCTAAGTACGTAAGTCACATAGCTGGATATTGAATTGAAGCCAGTTCCTTCGATCCTTTTCTTGATTTTTTCTGCTAATGGAGTTGGTATTGAAACAGTTGTATATTTTCCCTTTTCCTCTTTTCCTTCTGTCATGAGAGTGTAATTAAATATTATTATAAAAATATTGTGGGGCAGAAATTAAATATTTGGACATATTTTCAATAAAAAATGAAAATAAGAAGATGCAGGGAGGAGGATTTAGAAGATGTTTATAAAATCGAGACTCTTTCCTTTAAATTTGCCTATCCTCGCCTTCTTTTTTATGACTATCTCAAAAAACTGTTTTTTGTTCTGGAAGATGAGGGAAAAATAATTGGGTATGTGATGGCAGACGAGGAAAGAAATTTAATTGTTTCAATAGCAGTTCATCCTGATTACAGGCGGAAAGGATATGGGAAAATGCTAATGGAACATGTTTTAAAATTTATGAAGGGGAAGGTGATTTTACAGGTGAGAAAAAGCAATGAGGCAGCAATAAATTTTTACAAAAAACTCGGATTTAGAAGGGTGGGTGAAATAAGGAAATATTACATTGATGGCGAGGATGCAATTTTAATGTCTAAGATGATAGATTGAGGATGGCCTGAGCAATATCTCCATCTGCTTCTTCTAATGCCTTCCTTGCTTCTTCTTTACTTTTGCCAGTTTTCTCTGCAACAAGTTCAATATCCTCTTCACTTATCTTTGTTTTTATTTCCACTTTTCCAGTTATCTGATAAGTTTTTTCTCCTTTTACTTCCATAATATTCACAACAGGATTATTGAAAATGTATTGCTTATCTGCCGTCTCAATTATTACCCTTTCTGCCTTCAATTCCTTAATATTTATTCCCATCTTCTTCATCATAATTTTAAGCTGTCTGTCATCCATTGGAAGCATGATAATATATGGCCAAGCAATGTTTAATCTTTTCTAAAATGAAATAATGATTGTATTGGCAACATATTTTTCTTTTTCCGGGCAAAAACCAACCTATTTATACCAAAAAACAAATTTTACTCATGGAAATGGAGACGAAAGTGCTGGATAAAAATGCTGAATGGCTTGGAGTGACTACACAAGAACTAATGGAAAATGCAGGAAGAGCTGTAGCGAAGGAGGCAAAAAAGTTATCATATAAAAAATGGCTTGTTTTGTGCGGTTCTGGAAATAATGGAGGAGATGGCTATGTTGCAGCCCGTTACATAAAAGATTGTCTCATTATTGCTGTTTCGAAACCAAAAACAAAGCTTGCAATGAAAAATTATAGAAAAGCGAGAGCAATGGGACTGCCAATTTATAAATATGAAAAGGAGAAGTTTATGGAATTGTTGCAGGAGTGTGACGCTGTTATAGATGCAATGCTTGGCGTTGGAGTAAAGGGAGAGCTTAAACAGCCATATAAGGAAATAGTTGAAATGCTGAATAATGCAAATAAATTCATTCTGGCTGTTGATATCCCCACTGGATTTGGGAGTAGCGTTTCCATAAAACCAGATATGACAGTAACATTTCACTTCATAAAAGAAGGAATGGAAGGAAGATGCGGGAAGATAATTCTGGCAGATATTGGAATACCAAAAGAGGCAGAGGAATATGTTGGCATAGGCGATTTAATCTATTATCCAAAGCCAAAAAAAGAAAGTCATAAAGGAGATAATGGAGTTGTTGCAGTAATTGGCGGCGGCCCGTATACTGGAGCTCCTGCTCTGGCGGCGATGGCTGCCTTGCGTGCGGGCTGCGATTTGGCATATGTTTGCTGTCCTTCTTCAGTGTGGCAAACAATAGCTTCATTCTCACCAAATTTAATTGTCAGGAAAATGAATGGCTCAATCTTTACTAATGAAAATATAAATGAAATTGAGGATTTTATAAGAAAAGCGGATGCTGTTTTGGTTGGGCCTGGGCTAGGAAACGACGAAAGAACAAAAGAAGCTGCCAAGGAATTGATAGTGCGCCATTTAAATGAAAAATATTTTGTTGTTGATGCAGATGCTATCGAAGCCACAAAGGACATAGATTGCAAGGGAAAAGTCATCATCACGCCTCATGCCGGCGAGTTCAAAAAGCTAACTGGCATAACATTGCCAGACGATTTGGAAGAGAGAAAAAGAATCGTTAAAGAGGAGGCGAGAAAAAGAAACGCAACTATTTTACTTAAAGGGTATGTCGACATAATAAGCGATGGAGAGAAAACAAAAATGAATCGCATCCACAACGAGGCGATGACAGCAGGCGGAACAGGAGATGTTTTGGCTGGTATAGCTGTTGCTCTGTTGGCAAAAAAAGTTAAGCCATTTCATGCAGCATGTATGGCAGCATTGATAAACGGAATGGCTGGAAATATGACATATGAAGAAAAGAGTTATGGATTGGTGGCAAGCGATTTAATAGAAAAAATACCGGAAGTGCTAGGAAAATATGTGGAATAACTAGATAGGAGTTGCCCAGCTTTCATCATCTTTATAAACTGCCTCGCCTAACTCCACATCCCCTTTTACTAGTGGCTCTGGCTGCTTCACTGCTTCTATTCTGTATAACGCTGACTTATACCAGTTGTAATCACTTTTTATGTTCAGCTTTTTGACTATTGGCAGCTTCTCCTGATACTGGAAAAAGTTGCTTCCATCGTCAGGATAAACCTGAAACTGCCTTCTTATGTCAGTTATAACAAAACCCATGTCGTGAATCATTTTCTGTATCTCATACCATTTTTTGCGAGATGCCTCAAGAGTTGTCAAGCCAAAATAGCCTGAGCAGCCAATGCCTTTCAATGAAGCGACGCCACGTGATAAAAATAATTTTATGCCTGGTATGGTTTCAACTGGATCGGTAACAAAAACATCAAATTTTTTTGTCAAAGCTTCGTTTTCCTTCTGCAAATCCTGAATGTATGCCTCAACATTTAGTCCATATTTTTCTGCTGCTTCATTTATAAATTCAATGAGGCGTTCATCAATATCAACAGCAACAATTTTCTCAGGCAAACCTGTTAATGCTAATGCTATGCTAAATAAGTCATCATCACCTGCAATGAATATACTGCCGTAAACATCACCTCTTTCTATCATAAAAGCAAGTTTTCTTAAAGCTGCCTCAATACTTATGTAACCCTGATCATATTTCTCAACCGGCTTTGGGCGATTTTTCAGAATTTCCTTATATTTCTTTTCAACTTCTTTTACTATCTCATATCCTGTGCCATCGCATGCTTTGCATTTATAATCTCTAATTTTAAATTCTCCTGCAGCCCTTTTTCCTTCTTCTGTTAGCCTTACAACTCCATTTTTAATTTCAATTATTCCTTTCTTTTCAAGTTCCTTTAACTTCTCAAAAAACTCTGGCAGAGAAGCATCCTGAAAATCTATAATTTTCCATATGGAAACATCGCCGGCAGATAGAGCGGATATTATCTGTTTCTCTATTCTGTCCACTCTATCCCCTATCTAATACATAGTGCCTATAAGATTTAGGCTTGAAATATTTCAGAAATGCCTCAAAAGCCTTGTCAGCCTGTTCAGGATCCCCACATGTGAATATATCCAAATTGACCAATTCATATTCTGGCCAAGTATGAATGGAAATATGTGATTCAGAAATTAAAACTATACCAGTAACACCATGGGGGTTAAACTGTTTGTACAGGGAGCCAACTGCCTCTATGTTAGCCTCCTCAATGACTTTGCTCATTATTTCTTTTACCTGTTCTTCTCTGGATATCAAGTCACTTGAGACGCCATACAATTCCGCTATTATATGTCTTCCCAATACTTTCATTTTCATTGCGATCACCTCTGTGTTTTTTGGGGGTGAATCGCTGTTCCACTCCTAAAATTTTCCCGTACTAGAACCCCCGATTTTTTGTAAATACATTTTCTTTTTAAATTTTTCGTTTGACGTGGAGATGAAGAATGATTTTACGAATTGTTTTATTAGTAATGATAAATAGATTTCATTCACTTTTCAAAATTGAATGCATATCATTTATCTAACTGCAATTTTTGTTGATTTCATTTGACACAAAAAATAAAAAAGCAGGACTGCATAACAAATCGTGAAAATACTTGCAGAATATGAGGCAAAGAAGTTGCTTTTAAAATATGGTATACCAACAACAAAATTTGAATTAATTGAAAATGAGGAGGATATAAAAAATCTGGCTCTGAATTATCCTGTTGTGTTGAAAGTTTCTTCTCCAAAAATATTGCATAAAACAGATGTTGGGGGAGTGGTTTTAAATATAGGTAACAGAGAAGAACTGCTCAAAGAATATAAGAAATTGAGGAAAAAATTTCCAGAAGAAAAATTCATTGTTGAGGAAATGGAGAAGCAGGGTGTGGAAATAATAGCAGGGATTGTAAATGATGCAGCCTTTGGGAAATGTGTTATGGTGGGAATGGGAGGAATTTTTACCGAAATATACAAGGATGTGGCATTCAGAATGTTGCCAATAACAGAGAAAGATGCAGAAGATATGCTAAATGATTTGAAAGCAAGAGGAATTTTTTATGGATATCGTCTCAATTTGGACAGGAAAGCATTGATAGATATTTTGCTGAAAATAACAAAAATTGCAGAGGAAACGCCAATAAAGCAACTTGATTTAAATCCTATTTTTCTATATGAGAAAGGAGCAAAGGTTATAGATGCAAAAATTATTATGGAGGAATAAAAATGGATTTATTGGGAGAAGGAAAAAAAGTTTTACTGGGTAATGAGGCAATAGCAAGGGGAGCATTGGAAGCAGACGTTGACATTGCAACAACTTATCCTGGCACACCGTCATCAGAAATAGCCGATAGCCTAGCAGCTGTAGCAAGATACTTAAAAAATGCTGGCAAAGAAGTACCATTCTATTTTCAGTACTCTGTAAATGAAAAGGTTGCTCTTGAATTTGCTGCTGCTGCCTCTCATGCTGGGCTGCGTGCCTTAACCTGCATGAAGCATGTTGGCTTAAATGTGGCAAGTGATGCTCTGATGACCTATGCCTATATAGGCAGCAAGGGTGGACATGTGATTGTTACTGCCGATGACCCAAGCTGTCATTCAAGCCAGAACGAGCAAGATAACAGATGCTATGCAAAATTTTCATCACTTCCAATGCTCGAGCCTAGCAGTCCACAAGAGGCTAAGGATATGACTATAGAAGCTATTAAGTTATCGGAAATGCTAGAATTGCCTGTGATACTGCGAACCACAACCCGTATATCTCATGCAAGAGGTGTTGTGGAGCTTGGCAAACTGGAGACGAAAAAGAAGGAAGGAAAGTTTGAGAAGGGTGGGCTCACTGTTACTGTTCCGGAGGTAGCGAGAAAACTTCATCCTGTTTTGCTTGAAAAGATGGAAAAGGCAAGGGAAATATCCAATAAAAGCAAATTCAATTTTGTGGAAGACTTTGGAGGAAAATATGGTATAATAACTTCTGGAGCAGCATATAATTATGCAAGAGAAGCAATAGATGATTTGAATTTGAAATGCAAGATTTTTAAGATTGGAATGAGTTATCCCCTGCCAGACAAAAAAATCATTGACTTTCTGAATGAATGTGAGAAGGTAATTGTTGTTGAAGAACTCGAGCCATTTATGGAAGAACAGATAAGAACAATTATTGAGCAAAATGACATAGATATTGAAATATATGGCAAAGGATTTGGAGGACTGAAAAGATATTATGAATATAATATGGATATTGTTTATGCTGCTTTAGCGAAATTTTTTGGAATAAAATGGAGTAAAAAGGAGAATAAAGAAAAGATTACAGATCGTCCTCCTGTTCTCTGCCCAGGATGCCCTCATAGGGCAACATATTATGCAGTAAAGCAGGTTGCCCCTCCCGATACAATATATCCCACTGACATTGGCTGTTATACCCTTGGCCTACTCCCCCCTTATA
>JAPDJQ010000125.1 GCA_029259015.1 Thermoplasmatota archaeon
CATCCAGTTTCTCATCCATTCCATCCTTATGCAAATCTATAAGTTCAATATCTTCCTTTCCTGATAAATTCAAATCCATAATAACCAGGGCAGGTCTCTCTCCTTTTTCATGCATTTCTTTATACATTTTTACTCCTTCCTCTCCAGAATATGCACTAATTATGTCGACGCCCTCGATTTTGTTAAGATGTATCTTCAGCAATTCGTGCATATCGGGCTCATCATCAATAATCAATATTTTTTTATTCAACTATCTCACCCCTTTGTGTAACATTTTTAACGACCTTTTCCACTCTATTTATAGCCTCAATAGCTTTTAATATTTTTTCATTTTCACCTTCTTCTTCTAATATCAATTCAAGATATCCTTTAGCAATGGCTATTGGATTGAAGAAATAGTGGGCTGCTCTTAACTTAAACTCTCTTTCTTGCTCCAATGCTCTTCTTGTTTCCTCCTCTGCCTTTATTTTTGCGATTCCTGCTGCAATTTCCTCTGCTATGCTTTTGAGTAATTTTCTTTTATCTTCTGTCAAGGGGTTACTAGAAGTATTCAAAACTTGTAATATGCCATATACCTTATTCTTTGTAATGAGGGGAAGTGTATAGAGCTCGGTAGCATCATATTTTCTGTATAAATCCCAGTTAAAGGATAATGGCTCATGTTTCTTCACATCCTTCACATATCTCTCCTTCTTCTCCAAAAACGATTTAACTGCTTCCCATGGTTGCTTTTCATCTACTATATAACTTTTCATTACTCTTTTTGCAAAATCTTCAGGGTAGCCATAGTGAGCAATTGGCTTTAAAATGTTGTTTTCTTCCTCATAAATGAATATATTTGTATGGTCAATTTCGATTATTTCTCTTATATGCTTCAGTATATTTTTGCACAGTTCTTTAATTGTGCTACTTCTGTTTATACTCATGCCTATAACATAGTGCAAATCACATAATTTCCTTATCATTTCTTCAGCTTTTTTCCTTTCGGTAACGTCTCTCATAATCCCAAGTGTTCTTCTTTTTTCTAACGGAACTGTTGAAGATTCTACATTTTTTATTTTTCCGTCTCTTGTTATTATTCTAAATTCATATCTCCCAGCTATCTCCTCACCCTTAATTCTTGCTTTCCTTCTTTTTCTTATAAGTTCTATATCTTCTGGATGAATCAAATTCCAGAAATTGAAACCCTTATTCAATATCTCTTTCCTACTATATCCAGTAAGTTTTTCAAATGCCGGATTTATATATTCAAATCCTTCGGGGGTAATAATATAAATTGCATCATCAGCATTTTCAACCAAGCTCCTAAATTTCTCTTCGCTTTCTCTCAACCTCTCTTCTGTTTTTCTTAACTCTGTAATATCTTGGACAATGCCTAGCAGTGCACCCTCACCTTTGTATTTTATAGTTGTTACGTAGAATAGAAGATGTCTGTTACCAGAAGTTTTTAATTCAACAGTATTCAATTTTCCCCCTTTCAAGCCCTTCTCGAAGACATTCATTACTTTCTCCCTTTTTTCCTTTTTCCATAGGTTAAAGAAGGCATCAATTGGCAATTTCCCATCCTTTTTCCACATGACATATAGATGTTTAGCATCCTTCTCTCTTCTTAACATTTCCTCCGCCTTTTTGTTTAGATATATTACCTCTCTATTATAAACAATAAAAACACCTGCTGGGATGTTATCTGCAAGAGTACGATACTTCTCCTCACTCTCCCTCAAGGCATCTTCCATCTCTTTCAATTCAGTGATATCTCTCTGGATAGAGATAGAATGAATAATATTTCCTTTTTCGTCCCTCACTGCATCTGCACTCAGTAAAACTGTTCTCTCTTCTCCATCTTTGGTTATTATTTTTAATTCCTCATTCCTCAATCTCCCTGTTTTCTTCCACTTCGTAAACAATTTTTTGGCTTTTTCTCGTGAGGAAGGTGAATAAATTACAAATAAAGATTTTCCAACAAGCTCTTCTTTTTTATAGCCAAGCGCTTTTAACGCACTTTTATTTACATCAAATATTTTTCCATCAGTTGAGATCATGTAACAATATTCAGGTGCATTTTCGAAAAATTGTCTGAATCTTTCTTCACTTTCTTTTAATTCCTTTTCAAGCCTTTTTCTTTCTGTTACATCCATTGCTACAACCACGATCCCTTCCTCGGGTTTTTTTGGATTTATCGGACATATGCGCAGATAACAATCAAAAACACTTCCGTCCTTTCTCTTCCATTTTGTTTCTATTTCCGCCGTCCTTCCTTTCTTAAATGCCTTTTCTATTTCTCTACCAACTCTTTCATATTCTTCGTCACTTTCATATAGTATTCTCGTACTTTTCCCAAGTGTTTCCTCTGGCGTATAACCAACCATTTTATACATTGTTTCATTAGCCCATCCAATAGTGCGATTGATTGAAAAGCCAATCCCAACTGGAGAAGCCGATAAAATTGCATTTACCGTCTCTCTTTCTTCCTTTAATTCTTTTTCCAGCTTAACAGAGTGAATTGCAAAAGCAATATCCTGACCAACTTCTTTTAGGAGACGAATTTCTTCTTCATCAAATTTTTTTGAACGCAAAACATATAGAATTCCTTGAATCCCGTTTTTTATTAGGGGTAGAGCAAGTAAATATTTATTTTTAAATTCGTACAGGAATTCCTTACTTTCTTTTTCTATTTTATCTTCTATTTCCTTTTCTTTAACATATCTCTGCAATTCCTCACAATCTTTTTTGTTTCCTGCTGTGTATATGTTTTCTTCATGTGAAATGCACGTGACCTCATATCCTCTTATTTTAAATAAAGTTCTACACGTTTCCTGTAACAATTTATCCGTTCCTTTTTCTTTTGTGATAAGTTGATTTATGTTTCTTATGGCCCTTAAAACCTCATTTAAATGTTCCACCCTTTTTTCATATTCCTTTATTTCTCGGATATCTCTCATTATTTCAGATGAAAAAAGTAGGTTTCCCTTTTCATCTCTAAATGGAACGATGGTGAGTAAAACAGGGATTTCATTCCCATGTCTATCTTTTCTTACCGTCTCGAATTTTGCTCCTCCCTTTTTTATTGCTTCATCAAGTTGTTCTTTCTGCTCTCTTTTATCGATGGCGAGAATTGATGCTGGCTTACCTAGAATTTCTTCTCTTTTCCATCCAAAAATTTCTTCTATTGCTTTGTTGGCATATATTATGTTTCCATTTTCATCTAGACTTATTACCGCTTCCTTTGCATTTTCCACAATTGAGGCAAGCATTTTTTCCTGTTGATTTATTTTCGCTTTTTCTATTGCAACTTTTACCGCTGCCGGTAACTTCATGAAATGTTCTGGAGTCTTTACGACATAATCGTCCAGGCCAGCTTTCAATGCTTCCACAGCAATCTCTTCTGTTCCTGTGCCAGTGAGCATTATAACTGGCAGAAAAGGGTTTCTCTTCTTTACTTCCTTCAAAATTTTTATACCATTTGCCCAGTGTAACTGATAATCGGTAATAACAAAATCAAAATTTTTTTCTTCAAGAGCATCATAAAATTGTTTTTGAGTAAAAATTTCAATAAACTCTGCATCAGGAAATTCCTTTTTTAAATATCTTATAGCAAGTTTTCTATCATCAGGTTCATCATCAATAATAAGGAATATCATAATTATATAATATAATAGAGGTTCTATTTAAATTTTTCAAAATTGATTATGATAGAATCATTTCATATTCTTGGCAACTCGATCCAGAAAATACTGCCTTTATTTAACACAGATTTTACACCAACTTTTCCTCCCAATTTTTCCACTCCTTTTTTAACCATGGCTAAACCAATGCCAGTGCCTTCATATTCTTCTCTTCCATGCAATCTTTCGAATAACTCAAAAATTTTTTGTTGACACTCTTCTGGAATTCCTATACCATTATCTTCCACAAATATTTTGACCATGTCATTTCCTTCGCCATATATTTTGACCATCGGCTTCCTCTCTTTCTCCACAAATTTAACAGCATTATGAATTAAATTTATCATTATTCTTTTCAAAATTTCATAATCTGATTTTATGCAGGGTAACTCAGAAATTTTTATCTCAGCATCTCTCTCCCTTATCAGCTCCTCCATTTCTTTTATAATTTCTTCAACCAGTTCATTCATGTCAATATTCGTCTTTTCTACCTTCCTTCTTTCAATTCTTCCGTATTCCAGCAAATCATTTATCAACATTTCCATTCTTTTTGTCGCCGAAACTATTCTTTCCAGAGCATCCTTTCCTTCCTCATCCAGAATATCCATATATTCATTTGAGAGAATAAAAGCAAATGATTGTATACTCCTCAATGGAGCTTTTAAATCATGTGCAAGAGCATATGTCAATGCCTTCACTTCTGTTGTTCTATCTCTTACCTTTTCCTCGAGATTATCTTTATACTCCTGCAGTTCAGCAGTTCTCTCATCAACTTTCTTGGCCAGTGCTCTATTCCATAAGCTCAGCATGATGAAAGCAATTCCTATTAAGCCAAAAATGCCAAAAATTGAATACAATATCCATTGAGGCAACCCTTTTTCAACATAAACAGGCATACCATACCACTTTTCATATATTTTGTCATATACTCCAGAAGCCTTTATAGAATTTATAGCAGCATTTATATCTGCCAGCAACTCATCATTTCCCTTTTTCACTGCAATAACACGTTGCCCTATGGTTAACATTTCTCCAATTACCTTTATATTTTTATAATCGTGTTTGTGAATGAGGTATATACCTGTATAATAATTTCCAAGGAATGCAGTTACGTCTCCATTTGCAACAAGTTTTAGGGCATCGTCTTGGCTGCCTGTTTCAATTATATACGCATCAATTTTTCTTTCCTGTAGAATTTCTTCTGCTATATCTCCTTTTTGAACAGCCACACTATGCCCCGCTAAATCTTCTATATTTGTTATTCCTGTTACTTCTTCCTTCACAAAAATTGCTAGCTTTAAATCAAGAATGGGCTTGCTAAAATCAAAATATTGTTTTCTTTCCTCATAAGCTGCCATACAAAGTATGTCGATACTCTCATTTTTCAACGCTTCCATAGCTTTGTGCCATACCATTGGTTTAAATATGATTTCTCTGTCCATTTCCAGAGCAATCGCCTTCATTATATCAACATTAAATCCTTTCGCTTCTCCATCCTCAACAAATTCATGAGGAGGATAATTTTCATCGATTCCAGCTACAATAACCTCAGCCAAACAACTCTGAATTAAAAAAGGGAAAAGAAAGATGAGAATTATAATGACTCTCTTCATTATTGTTAAAAAACAAATCCTATATAAATTACACCTTTATCTGGTGAAATTAAAAAGAAAAACATAATGCTACATTAATTGCAATATTCATTTCCAAATTCATAAATAATGCTTTTAATATTACTATCATGGAGGAAATAGGATATGTTGAACATTATTTCTCAAAGATAGGAGTGGCAGCAATAAAAATTACAAATGGCAATCTAAAAGTTGGGGATAAAATTCGTATTAGAGGGGCAACAACAGATTTCGAGCAAATTGTTGAATCAATGGAAATAAACAGGCAGAAAATAGAAGAAGCAAAACCTGGAGATGAAATAGGCGTAAAAGTGATTGACAGGGTAAGAGAAGGAGATAAAGTATACAAAATAGAATGAGGAGCATTGTAATAGGCATAGACGGCGCCGAGCCAAAGTTCATTGAAAAATGGATCGATGAATTGTCCACGCTCCAGAAATTCTATCCATGTTATGGCAAGCTTGCTTCCACGCTGCCGCCATCTTCTGCTCCTGCCTGGACAAGCATTGTTACAGGTGTGACGCCAGAGAAGCATGGCATATATGATTTCTTTTATTTTGATAATGGCATAAAAGTTGTTTCTTCCCGCCATCGCCGCATGCCGGCAATCTGGAATTTACTCAGTGATATAGGAAAAAGAAGCATAGTGATAAATGTGCCTGTGACATATCCTCCGGAGAGAGTGAATGGTATCATCATCTCGGGATTATTAACACCTCCAGATGAGAATTTTGTTGAGCCCAAGGAAATAAAAAAGATGCTTGCTGATTACAAAATGGAACATCTGATTGTGGACGATTTGCCAATAAGAATGGCAGCATATTATAATCCAGAAAAGGTTAAAAAAATACTTTATGAATGGATAGAGAGTAGAACAAAAGCAGCCATAAAATTAATGAAAAATTTTGACTGGGATTTTGGCATGATTGTTTATAGAGCCACAGATTTGGTGCAGCATTTTTTATGGGATAAAGAAGAGGTGTTTGAAGTATACAAAAAAGTTGATGAAGAGATAGGCAAGATAATAGAAAAATTCAAAGCGAATTATTTTATTGTTTCTGACCACGGCTTTTATGGTATAAAAAAGAACGTTTTTTTGAACAATTTACTCTATGAAAAAGGATATGTTGTTGCAAATAAAAAGCCATCATCGCTAATGATAGGAAAAATGCTTACTAGGCTTCTCTATCACATGCCCAAAAACTTCACCCGCCTTCCTTTCATGCGTAAATTGTTGTTTTCAATTGCTTTCAAGGAAAAGATAATAGATTTTGAAAAATCAGTGGCATTTTGTCTATCTTCCAGCTCGAGGGCAATAATATGCAGGAAAGAAATTAAAGAAGAAATCATTGAGTTAATCAATTCTTTTGAGGATGATGGCGAGAAGATAATGAGGCTACAAGAGATGTACAGCAAAAATGGCATGAGTTATTTGGTGGCTGAACTGAAAGAAGGATATGCAATAATGGATATACTGAATTTTGGAAAAGCGCTGGAAAAGCCAGGTAAATTCCATTTCAAAGGAGAGCACTCAAAGTACGGCATTTTCATGGCTTATGGAAAGGAAATTAAGGAATGGGATGGAAATGCAAGTGTGATGGATGTTATGCCAACTGTTTTACATTCAATGAATTTGCCATCGCCATCATATGCTGATGGCAATGTTATTGATATATTTAAGAAAAAGAGGAAACCGAAAAAGGTGGAATGGCAAAAATTTGGATTTAGTAAAAGAGAAAAGGAAATGATAAAAGCGTTGGCAAAGCTTGTAAAATAATCAGGCTTTTGCATCAACTGTTACAATTCTAAAGTAAATTCTTGCATCTTTCTCATTAAACAATCCGCTATTGCCGTCCTCGCTCCCATCAGAAACTTTATATGTTCCTCCCTCTGGATATTGATGGCCTACTTTGTTTCCTACGTAATAGTTTATAGTCAGTGCCTTTCCTGTTTCTTTATCGGCATCCTCTCCATTTATGTCAAGGGGTTTATCTCTGTTGAGAATATCTTTGTAATATATCTCGATTTTTATTGTGTGATAGCCAATGCTATCATCCACATTTTGTTTTACACTCCAGTTTACAATAACATCCTCATCAATAGGAATTTCTTTTACACCCTCTTCAGGCAAAACATACATTACGTCATCGATATATATCTTAGCATATATTTTTGCCGTCTGTTGATTCAGGACCAAATAATCTTTTACTCTTATCTTGTAAATCTCTACCTTTATTGCTCCATCGTTATATGGCAGATAATCCTGGCTATCCAAAATGCCATCATTATCATCATCATTATCTGCATTATCCCCTATACCGTCTCCATCACTGTCTCTCCATTCTTTTGGGTCATTAGGAAAAGCATCTTCATTATCAGGCACACCATCTCCATCTTTATCATGTACTGGGTTCAGAACCTTTTTGTAATTCTGATATACAAAAGGAGCAGCTATTATGACAATTATAATTATGATTACAGCCATAAATAGAAGTAACTGATTTCTTCCTGACTTAATATCCTTCATTTTAAAGATAATTGTAAATAAACTTAAAAACTTATTTATCAAACAATGGCTATGCTCACAACATTACTTCCTCTCACAACAACCCTGCCCAATCTTTTTTCTCCCCCTTCCTTTTCCTCCCTTGCATCATCTAAGACCAGATTCATATACTGATCGTAGCCAATCAGTTTCCCATTTAATATCCTGCCATCTTTGAGCAGCAAAGAAATATCTCTATTTAAACTGACTTCTAGCAAATCAATGGGCAATACCATAAAAAGGAATATACTTCTATTTTATATATCTTTACCTTAACATCCAGCAGAAATTTCCGAAAATCTTAATATCAAAAATCAATTAAATCATGATGCACTGGCAATTTACCCCGTATCTCCTCCCTCTTATCGCAGTAGTGGTTGTATCAGTTTCACTTGCAATTTTTGCATGGCGGAGCCGCCCTTCTGCTGGCATATTACCCTTTGTTTTACTCATGGCTGGTATAGCAATGTGGACATTCGGCTATGCGATGGAGATAGCAAGCGCGGAGCTATCTGCAAAAATATTCTGGGCAAAGTTCCAGTATTTTGGTATTGTAGCCACTCCAACAGCATGGCTTATTTTGACTTTGCAATACACTGGAAAGGAAAAATGGTTTAATCGCCGCTGTTACGTTTTATTATCTATTGAGCCTCTCCTGATTTTATTTCTAGTTTGGACAAACGAATTTCATCATCTTGTTTGGAAAAATATTGGAATAGAAACAGGCGACACATTTTCTGTATTGAATGTAGTTCATGGTATAGGGTTCTGGATAAATGTTGCATATTCTTACTCTTTACTTTTAATTGCAGTACTTTTGCTGAGCTACGCTCTTATTCATTTTTCATTACTGTATAGAAAACAAATTGCTATCTTGCTAATAGGCGCAATAGTTCCTTGGATTGGAAACATGCTGTATATATTTGGTTTTAATCCATTTCCTCCCATTGATCTAACTCCTTTCACTCTTTTCATAAGTGGCTTATCTGCCGCTTGGGCGGTATTGCGTTTCAGGTTTCTGGATATCGTGCCTATTGCAAGAGATATTCTCATTGAAAATATGGAAGAAGGCGTTATTGTGTTGGATATGCAAAATAGAATTGTCGATGCCAATCCTGCTGCAGAAAAGATTATAGGGCATCCTCTGGCTGAGACAATTGGACAACCAGCGGAAAAAGTTTTATCGACACAAAAAGAACTGCTCAAATGCCTGCAGAATTTGAATATAAAAGATAAAGAAATTTGCCTTTATAAAAAGGGAAAGCAGCGTTATTATAACATATACATCTCCCCTATACACGATAGACGAGGTTATTTGGCAGGACGCTTGATCATTCTGCGAGATATAACCAAGCACAAAAAATATGAAAAAGAAATAAAACAACTTAATGAGGAGTTGCAACTGATAAACAAAATCATGCGACATGATATCCTTACTGATTTGCAAATCATTCAGGGCTCTCTAGAGTTATATCTAGAAGAGAAGGATGAACATCTCTTGGATAAAGCGATTAAAAGAGTAGAAAAGAGTATCCAGATGATACATCGCATGAAGGATTTGGAGGCATTGCTGGCATCTGGCAAAGAGTTAAAGGAGTACAATATAAGAGAGGTTATAGAGAATATTCTCAAAAATTATCACATAGAATTTGGTATAGAGGGAGACGGAATTGTAATGGCTGATGATGCAATATATTCTGTTATAGATAATATTATAAAAAACGCTATTATCCACGGAAAGACAAACAGAATAGATGTGAAAATAGAAAGCGAGGACAATATCTGCAGAATACATATTGCAGATTACGGAAAAGGAATACCCGATGAAATAAAAGAGCATGTATTTGAGGAGCGTTTCAGCTATGGAGAGACAAAGGGGACGGGCTTGGGACTGTATATTGTAAGAAAAATTATCGAAAGATATGGGGGTTCTATTCGCATTGAAGATAGTGAGCCAAGAGGAACGATTGTGATTATAGAATTGAAGAAGAAATGAATCATCTTGCAATAATATGTATGATATCGCCATTATTCAATTTATAGTCTGCACCAACTATTTTTTTTGTTCTTACATCGACAGCTTTTATGAAACCCTCTGCCAAATCGCTATGCACTTTATATGCCAGATCAATGACAGTCGAACCATGAGGCAGTAAAAATACATCTGGGAGCACATTTCCATCTTTATCACAGAGTTTATGCTCATCTTCTACTGGATAAACAGCTATCAGGTTGAGCAAATCAAAAACAGCTTTGTCAATACATTGCTGCACTCCTGTTGAGCCGAATCTATCCATTACATGGGTTTTTATATATTCAAGACCTTTCTTCTGCTTTTCATCCATATCCTTAATTACTCTGAATGATGAATCTCCCGGCTTGTATTCTATATAACCATGTTCTGCTGCCTTAACCAGGGCAAGCTCGGCCATAGCAGATGTTGGAATGGCGTATTCTCCTGCGAATTTTTTCACCATTTCCTCCGGAGCTTTGTCTGCTTTATTCAGCGCGAGTAAAATAGGTTTTGATTCCTGTCTTACCTGTGTTGCAAATTTGAGTAAGTCATCATCTCCCCACAGCGTTGCATCTTCTGGAAGAGATGTTTTTCTTATAGCTGCTCTTATCTCTTCCTCTTTTATACCTAGTCCAGTTAGCTTTTCTGCAAGCATCTTTTCAATTTTTGTTCCTTCCAGTTTACATTTGGTGCTGATTCGTCGCCAATCCTTTTCAAGCAGCCCTTTAATCCAGTAATCGATTTCTTCCTCAAGGAATTTTATGTCATTTGATGGATCGTGGCTGCCAATACTACACGGCCTGCCTTCCTCATCAGTAGAGCCAGATACATCTACAATATGTATCAGGCAGGATGCCTGTCTCAAATCATCCAGAAATTTGTTTCCTAGGCCTCGTCCTTCATGAGCCTTTGGCACTAGTCCAGCGACATCAATTGCTTCTATTGGAACATATCTTATGCCGTCTATGCAGCGGGAATTCTTCGGATTGCATTGCACATTGTATTCTTTGCAGGGACATTTGGTTCTAGCGTACATTACTCCTCTATTAGCGTTTATTGTTGTAAAAGGATAATCAGCCATCTCCGCATTTGCATGAGTGGCTGCATTGAAAAAAGTGGTTTTTCCTACATTCGGCTTACCAACTATTCCTATTTGCACCATAATATCAGCTAAAATAATGTGTCGCTTCTTCCTTATCCTTTTTCTTTCTCACTTTCTTTTCCTGAATTATATCAATGGCTAGAATCATGCCTATTGGGATTATCCTTATAAGCCCCTCTTTTGGACCATGCGAAGAATCCATTTTTATGCATATTCCTCCCTCATCTTTTGAGATATATGAATAGCCTACAAAAGTGCCACTTGTCTGCATAATTTCTTTTTCTGAACCAACAGAATAAACAACATACTTGGAGCCAGGCACCAGTTCAATTTCCTTTTCTTTCATTCCAGATACCTCCTTTCTACAAGTTTTTGAAGATGGGCTACAGTTTCAGCATAATTCTCCATCGCCACTTTTACATGAGCTTCAACGAAATTCCAGGCTTTGGCAAGGTTACCATATTTAAGACGATACGTCTTTTTAACCTTTTTGCCCTCTCCTTCTTTGCCCTCCTCGAGTATATCCATACTTTTGAGTTTATTTAAATGCCTGTAAACTGTTGCTTTTGTAGCTTTTAAAGTTGCCATTAATTCCTCGACAGTCCATTCCTTGGTGGGGTGGAGTAGAAAACATTCAAACAATTTATATGCAACAGAATTTTCATCTGCATTTTCTGGCATATAGCCTATTAATTTCAAAAATTTAACAGCAACTTTTGTATAATCATCTTCACCGGTTAAAGGGCTGCTTTTAACAACTCTTATTTCAAATTCCATATTGATTTAATAGTATAACAATTTATAACTTTATGCAATCACAGGATTTTGACGTAAGAGACAACGTCAGTTTCTTCGCTGTGTCCTGCCTTATCAACTGCAACAACCTTTATTTTGTTAAATGATAATAGAAATTCTCTTGGCAGGTCTGTTTCATATGGAGCGACATAATCTCTCCATAGAATTTCGTCATTGAGAATAAATTCTACATACTGTATACCAGATGTAGAATCTTCTGCTGTTGCTGTGGCAACAAATTTTCCTATAATGAATGTATTGCCAAATAACGTTGGCATTATGCGGCGATTTGCTATATATATGTAACCTTCCTCTGGAGCAGTTAAGGTTACAGTTGGTTTATTTGTATCTATCTTAACTGTGAAATTCTTTTCCTCCTCAACATTTCCTGCATTATCTACACTGTAATAATGTATAACATGCTCACCATTTACAGAGAAATTGAATGCCCCTTCATATTCTTGCCAATCTCCATCATCTATCTTATACATTGTGTAATTAACCCCTGCCAGATTATCTGTTGCCTCTAAAGTTATAATTGCATAATCTTTAATCCAGTTATTCTGTCCATATGTTGCATTTATGCTGTAATTTGTCTCGGGAGGAGTTAAATCTATGCCAACTGTGAAATTCTTTTCCTCCTCAACATTTCCTGCATTATCTACACTGTAATAATAAACTGTATGGATGCCTTCTCCACTAACTGTAAAGTTCTCTTCATATTCCTGCCAATCTCCATCATCTATCTTATACATTGTGTAATTAACCCCTGCCAGATTATCTGTTGCCTGCAAGGATACAGTAACATTTTCATTATGCCATTCTTTTTCTGGTTCGAGCGTATAGTTTGTTACCGGAGGAGTCACATCAACCAGAACTTCTATGATATCATAGTCGCTTGCTCCATCATTATCATATACAGTTAAATTAACGGTGTAGATGCCCTCCTCATCATACTCATGGCTTACAATTTCTCCCTGCCCAGCTTTTCCATCTCCAAAATCCCAGCTATAATTTACAATATATCCATCCAAATCATATGATCCATTGCCATTAAATTCAACAGTAAGGTTATCGGATATTATATCCTCCCCAGCATCTGCAACAGGAGGAACATTCAAAATAGTTATTTGTTTTTCCACATAATCTGTATTTCCAAATTTATCAATGACAACAAGCCTCACAGTATATGTCCCATTATCTTCATATTTATGAACGGGATTTTGCTCGGTGCTGCTTTTTCCATCGCCGAAATACCATATCCATGCAATAATGTCTCCTGTAGAATTGTCATAAAATTGCACTTCTTCCAGATCAGTTGGAGTTTCTGGACTCCAGTAAAAATCTGCATGCAAACTCACTGCTTGCACATTAATAAAAGCAATTAATACCACTGCCAACAATCCTACCGCTGCCCTTTTCATACAAATCGCTTCTAAAATTTGTTTTGATTATTTATGTATTTCGATGAATAGTGAACATGTCTTAGCAGCATGGGAAGTTAATGATATGAAAAGGAAATCTCAATGAGATAAGAAGAGAGGTCTCTCCATTTTTCCTCCCATGTAACAATATATGTTTTATATTGGAAACTGATTAAAATTAGATGAACGAGCTCTTGCCGAAAAGATATATGATTCTTCTAGAAGTTGCAACAGGAGAATACTACAACTTAAACCAGATTGCGGAGAAAATTGGCATAACAAAGCAGGGAGTATATGAATATATGAAAAAGATGAAGGAAGATGGACTCATTGAGGTTGTAGAAGGAAGATATAAGGCAACTGTTAGGGGAATAGAAACTCTCTTTTCCTATCTGGAACAGCTTGATAAATATCTCGAAGAAAGAAAAAGAAAACTGAATATCATACAATGCTGTGCCGCGATTGCTGGAGAAGATATAAAGAAAGGAGAGAAAGTATACCTTTTGATGAAAAATGGATATCTGTATGCATATAAAAATAAGCGCGCTTCTGCCACAGCCATAGCGGCAGAAAATGCAAAAAAAGGCGAGGATATTGCAATTAAAAGCGTTAGAGGAATCATTGAACTTTCTTTTGGAAAAATATATCTCTTTTCTCTCCCCTCAATAACAGAGGGGGGCAGCAAAAAAGCAAATCTGGAAAAGTTAAAGAAAGCGCTGGAAAAAATAAAGGCTGATAAAATAGGCATAATTGATGTTGTTGGAAGGGCATCGCTGGAGAAGATCAAGGTGAAATATGATTTTGAATTTTGCCCTATTCAAACTGCCTTAGAAATTGTTCAGAAAGGATTAAATGTTGTACTGGTAGGAGAAGACAAAGAAATAAGATATGCCATCTCCAAAATAGAAGAACATAATGTTAATGCTCTGGAAGAAATAAAGTATGAAGTTTATCATTTTTAATAACTGAAAATATCTGCCTTCATTATTTCTCTTAGCAGAGAAGTTGCATAGCAACCTTTGGGCAGGAAAAATTGTAAATGCAGATTTTTGCCGTCGAATTGCCATTTAAGATGCTTGACTGGAACAGAAATTATCCTTCTCATTCCCCTGCATGCAAGTTCTGGCATATGAGGTATTTTAAATTCGTCCTCTGTGATGCCTTCTTTTTCCATAACTTTTTTTTCTATATCTCCCATTATCCCTTCTGCTTTTAATAAATCATAGCCAACTATGGCAGCAGATGGGAAACATCTGTGCTTCTTTATCTGTCTGTTTATCTTATCAATATTATTCTTATTAACCTTTATCCCCTCATAGCTCTGCACAACCATTTCCTTGTCCCAGATTATTATGATATCTCCCTCCAACGCCTCATCTATTGGTAAATTCTTTTTAATCCTGCATGAAAGGATTTTATTGAAAAGGTAAGACTGATATGCATGCAAAAATATTCTGACAAGATTTTTTGGAAGCCTTAACAAAGCGTTTTTCCATTCACCAGGATGAGAGCAGAGATACTCTATAATTCTTCTTTCAAAAACCAGTTTTCTTGGATATATCTTTAAAGCTTCTTCAAAATCTCTAGTTTCCTCCAGAAATTTCCTTGCTTTATAGCTTTCCTCATCCTCGCCCTTTATTGGATTTGCTATATAAGTCATAACAGCCTTTTCCATATCATTTTTTAAAATATATTTTCCCACGATATGAGTAATGGGGCGTGCGATGCCAAATCGCTGCACCCCAAAGAAATTTGGAATGAGCTTCAGATTCTCTATTTCCTTCATTATTCTTTCCACATCCTCTTTGCTTCCTTCAACATCTCTTATAACAATGTGAAATCTGTTGCCTATCAATTTTCCAGAATAAACTGGCTTGGACGATTTATATAGAATCTCTATTTCAACATCAGGTATGCTTATATTCTTTAATTTTTCGATATCAACTGGAAAAGACATTAATTGAGTTGTAACTGCTCTTTTGTCTTTTATACCGGCATATCCTATTGAATTGGAGGATATTTTCAAATTATGGGCAAGTTTTTCTATAAGACGGTTTGTTTCCCAATTTCTCGATGTTACTCTTGCTATAACATATCTTCCATTTGATGGTTGTGGATATATTGGCACTTCTTCAACAATAAAATCTTCTGGCTCCTTTTTTATTTTCCCTCCTATTCCCTTTGATTTTGTAATAAAAACCTCTATCCCAATATCTTCCTCCATTAATTTTATTCCTCCAACTGCTGGAGCAATTCCTCTATTTCTCCCTTTAATTCTTTTATTGCTTTTTTTATTATATCCCTTACATTACCTTTTTTAACTCTTACATAAAATTCGGGATTGGCTATCAGTGGATGCGCAACTTTCCATTCTGCATATTCCACTTCATCATACTCCAGCAATTTTTGCTTTAGCGGATTCAATATTGTTTTTTCCTTTATAACTTCAAATTCCAGTTCCTTATCACTTTCCTTTTTTATTTTTATCTCCATTTAAATCACCCTGTCTAAATTTCCTTCACCATAATCATCTGCCATTTTTCTTTCTTCCATCCTCCCACATGAAGGACACTCAAGCAAATCATTTTTTCTTATAAGAGGGTTTCTACAATTTGTACAATATGCCTTTATTGTCCCAAACTCTTTTCCTTTTGTTGAAAGCTGTATTGCTGGTTCAACTCTAATAATTTTTGCTCTTATAATATCTCCTATTCTATATTTCTTTCCTATATCGTCGACAAACTCATCTGCTATATTTGATATATGTATTGCCCCATCTTTCTCGCCGGCAATCTGTCTTTTATTTCCAGCAATATGAATTATCTTTACAATAACCATTGCCTCTGTAAGTTGCTTCACCTCACATATTGCTGTATCTCCTGCCTTTAAAACTAGAGGTATCTTTGTTAATGGCTCCACTATTGCTGCCATCCTCTGTCTGTCCACTCTAAATCTTCCTATAATGCTGGCTATGATTTCCCCATTTTTTTCGTAGGTTCCTTCTCCTGGCTGAAGTTCTTCGCTTATCGCCACCTTATCTCCTGGCAGTACTGTGCTACCCTCTTTAATCATGCTTAGTAATTTAATTACCATTTAAATATGTTGCATTTACTAAAATGCCCTAACACTTTGCTTTCATAGTCGGGATAAAAACTTTTATTTTATAATCAATGCTTTAAGATGAGTTGGTGTAGCATCAATTGCTTTAACTTTTATGAACTCTCCAAGTTCCCCTTTATCAACAAAAACAGATTTGTATGAATTTGTTTTTCCTATGTAACAGCCTTTATATTCCTCCAGCAGCAAAGCATTGTAAATTTTTCCAATGCATTTCCTGTTATTTTCATAAGCAATCTCATTTGCAATGCATGTCAGCTTTGATGAGCGCTCCTTCGCAATTTGCGTTGGCATCCTTTCCATTTTCCATGCATCTGTGTGAGGGCGAGGGGAAAAGCGGGTTATGTTTGTTACATCTGGCTTGAGTTCCTTTATTGCCTCAACACTTGCCTCAAAATCCTCTTCACTTTCTCCAGGGAATGCTACTATTATGTCTGTCGCAAACGTCGAATCAGAAAATTTATGACGGAAAGCTTCAACAATCTCCTTGAACATTTCATACGTGTAGCCTCTTCTCATTGCCTTAAGTATTCTGGGCGAAGCAGATTGAAGGGGCAGATGAAGGAACTTGTACACCTTCTCATTTTCGTATGCTTCTAGCAATTCATCCAGAATTTTATACGCTGATAAAGGATGCATCATGCCTATGCGTATTCTAAAGCTTCCTTCTATGGAAGCAATTTCATTTATCAGCTCTGCCAAATTTGTTTTGATGTCTTTGCCATAAGAAGCAGTATCTTGGCATGTGAGACGAATTTCCTTGCAGCCCTTTTCTATTGCCTCCTTTACATCCTTAACGATATCTTTTACAGGATATGAAATAAGGTTGCCCCTCGCCTTTTTTGTTATACAGTATGAACAGTTAAAGATGCAGCCATCTGCTATTGGAATATTTAGGCGCAAATCTATTTTTCTTGGTACGCCAACTTTTGGCTTCAAATGGAATCTTCCGCCGCCATCAAGCACATCAGCGATATGATGAATGTAACGAGGAGGCAAAAGAATCGCATCTTTTGCAACCTTCTTAACCAATTCAGGATGTGCAGAAGCCATACAACCGGCAACAACGATCTTCTTTGCCTGCTCCCTCAACTTTCTTATTTTGCTAAGCATTCTCTGCTCAGTTGTTGAAATTACAGTGCATGTTACAATCACAGCAACATCTGCCTTGTTTACACTATCAACCAATTCATGGCCTTGCTGCATTAATATGCCCTGCATTATGGATGCGTCTCCTTGATTGGCTGCGCATCCATATACTTCCATGTAAACCTTCACGATTTTTATAGGCGGAGGTATTTATATATTTGGTGTGAAAAATAAAAAAGGATTACTGGCAAATGTTATAAAGGGACAACAGATGATAGAATAAAATGAGCGTATCAGTCAGAAATGGTTGATAGTATTTATATGGGGGTTAGCCATTGGATGCTTTATTATTTTTATTGACGAAATCATCGGTTTTCTCAGTTGGAAATCTGATAGCACAATATATGTTATTTCTCCAAGCCCTCTATTTGGCTTATTAATCATTGGATTATTCAGCTATTTTTATCTTCGCTCTTTACTATTAGGGGCTTTATGTGGGATTGCATGTAGGGTTCCATTCTTTCTTAAATCAATCTTTATATTTTCTTCTCCTGTATTGACAAGTATATCTTCGTTTCTCATTTCTGCTGTATTTTTTGCTTTGCCTAGTATCCTCGGAGGATATTTAGCAGAGAGAAAACAGAGCTAAATTTTTTACCTTCTTTTCATTTCATATCTCCATTCATTTATTTTTTTCTCATTATTTCTATGCCATCTTTTTTGCCTACAATAACTTCGCTTGTCAGTCCAATGAATAAGCCATTTTCCACGACTCCTGGCAAATTATTTATCTCCGCTTCCATCTCCTCAACATTTTCGAGTTTATCATATTCACAATCCAGAATATAATTTCCATTATCTGTAACAAATCCATGCCTTATATGTGGCTTAAGATTTAATTTTGCAAGCTTTTCAGCTGTTCTTTTCCATCCAAACTTTACCACTTCCACAGGCAAAGGAAAGGAAAAGCTGCTAACTATCTTGCTTTCATCAACTACTATAATCTCTCTTTTGCTACAGCTTGCTACTATCTTTTCCCTTAATAAAGCTCCACCTCCTCCTTTTATTAAATTGAGATTATTGTCAACCTGGTCGGCCCCATCAATGGTTACATCTATACTTTCATAATCATTTATGTCTGCAACCTTTATGCCAGCCTCCCTTGCTATCCTTTCACTTTCCAAAGATGTAGCAATGCCTACAACATCCAAGCCATTTTTAACCATCTCTCCAAGCTTCAAAATAGCATATTTTGTTGTGGAGCCTGTTCCAAGCCCAACAATCATTCCATCCCTAATCTCCTTAACCGCCTTGTATGCAGCCTTTCTCTTCAACTCCTCCATAAACGTAAGTATCAAAATATTTAAAAACCATGCATATAATAAATGGAGCTAGGAGTGGGAGGGCGGCTGACGGTTCCGCTTTGCGGAGCTGAGGAAATACCCTCCTCATTCCTGGGCCAGGGGCGTAAAAGCCGGGGCGAGAGCCCCGCCGGGAGGCGCAGAAACGCCACAGCCTGCAGCGAGGATGATTCCCTGAGGATGACGTTGCTGCAGGATTTGGTGAAACGGCCCCCGCCCTGGAGCAAGTCCAAATACCGGGATCGGTTGCCCAGGACCGCCCGGAGGTAGGACGCTTAGACGAATGCCGCCTGAAACAGAAGGGGGATTACTACCCACACCTAGCTCCTCTTAACTGAAAATGATTTTATAGGCAGAGAAGATAATATTTTATGGTTTTAAATGCGGAACATCCTCGCAATTTCTTTTTTGCTTTAGCTATTGCTATAATTTTTACTTCTCCATTCTTTTCTGCTTCTCTTTCCAGCACTTCAGACATTATAATTTCAATAGATTGCTCCAGAACAGATGATGCCATTGCTTCATATGCTGAAATAAATTGTGGCCCTTTGCCTAATCGTTATACCAAAGAGGGTGTTGATATAACCAAACAATATCAGGAAATTGGGATAGATTTTATCCGAACCCATGATTTTTATGGTCCAACCGACATAAGCAATATTTTTCCAGACTGGAGCGCTGATCCGGAAGATGAGGCAAGCTATAATTTTACAGCAAGTGATGAAATTATCTCAGCCATTATAAATGCTGGCTGCCGCGTTTTTTATCGCTTGGGCGAGAGTGCAAGTGATAATGAAAGTTTACGTCAGCCGCCTAAAAATTTCAGTAAGTGGGCAGAAATATGCAAGCACATTGTAATGCATTACAATGATGGCTGGGCAAATGGATATCATTATAACATAACATACTGGGAGATATGGAATGAGCCTGATTTATCGGGCTTCTGGAATGAAACTGCTGAGCAATATTACAAGCTTTATGAAATCGCTGCAAAAACTCTGAAATCTTATAATTCATCGCTCAAAATCGGAGGTCCTTGCACTTCTTCAATTGCCAATGAAAATTTCACAACAAGATTTCTCGAATATGTTGCAGAAAATGACGTTCCATTGGATTTCTTCTCATGGCACATGTATGCCAAACATCCATATAAATTGTATCAAGCCTCTTTATATATTCGCAATATGCTAAATAGATATGGCTTTACAGAATGTGAAAACATCAATACAGAATGGAATATCAATATTCTGAGCCCACAACGCGACAAGGATAACGCCAAAAATGCCGCATTTACTGCGTGCAGCCTGATAGCTTTTCAGGATGTAGGCATTGATTATGCATTCAGATACCGTGGAACCCAGGATAACAGCTGGCTTGCCAGATTGCTTGGCCTTGATTTGAGCTTATTTACCTATGATGGCATGTATAAAACCCCTGCTCTAGCTTACCTTGCCATGCATTATATGGTAAAGGATACTCCCATAAGACTCATCATTCCCCCAATCAACATTTCAACTGGCATAGCATATCTTGCTGGCGTATCAGAGGACAAAAGCAACATATCGATTCTCATAAGCAATTATGAAGCCCCCGACACAAATTATATTCTCAATATTACCAATATTCCATGGAATGGCTCATATAATGTAGTTTATTATCTAATTGATGATTCATACCATCTTGAAATAGTCGAGAATGTCACAGCAAATACATCCAGCTATGCTATGGAAAGAACAATTGAAAGAAATAGCGTTCATTTCATCCGTTTAACAAATTCTTCCGTTTTTCCACAGGAAGGACCAGAAGTTGCAACTATTCCATTCATTTTAAAACTTCGTTGTTTGGATCCGATTATAAGAATTCTTGCCATCCTGCTTTTAATTCTGGTTTTTGGATAATATGATGGCTATTTTATCCACACAAAAAGCATTATCCAGTCAATGGCTACCGGCTCGTCTATATCGATAGCTGCTCCCGCTGCCATGATTATATAAATTCCTCTTGCCAACTCAAAGTCGTGCCCCCAGCCATCGTCGCTATTAACATCCCAGTAGCTTGCTACCATATCTTTTTTCATTGCATCATACATTGAAAAGTAAACAGCAATTATGTTACTGCTCCCTTCTGCCTCCATGTGCAGGGTATTTTCTCCTATGATAACTACAGCACTTTTTAGCGACAAAATTTTATCTCCATGGAAATATATGCCAGGGGAGGGTTGTGTAATTCTAATCCATGATTCTTTTGCTTCTGAAACTGGCAATTGGATAAAAGCAAGCAGGATAATGGTAACAGCAACAAGCGGCATCACAACTTTCTTCATAATAAAAGAAGAAATTTAAGTATAAATATGTTGTTAAATCGGAAATTTCTGTACCTCAAATTTTTCATCTGTTTTTCAAAATCATGCTAAATTTTATAAACAGAAAAACTTTATTGTGTAAGGTGAAGTTATGGACAGACAGGATAAAATGGTAATAATGGCAGGCATAGTTATTTTAATAATATCCTTGGCAGGCATAGTTTATCATGAGAAAACATATGTGGCTTCCGAAGAAGTGAAGAAAGTTTCTTACAGGGTCTCATGGAGAGAATACAGTGATGAGATAGTGGATAATGGTTATGTTGGCAAGGATGGATGGCAGAATAATTATGAAATAGTTCTTGGAAACAATGCTTACATATATCAGGTGGAGATAAAGATTGAATGGAGCGACGATTTGAACTTCCATGGCATAATATTGCCTTGGAACTGGAGTGATAAAATTGATGTATCAGCAAGCATAGATGAACTACAATTCTCACAATCAGCATCTGGTTATGAAAAAATAGAGCTTGATGTGACAAAAGAGAAGCCAAAAGATTTCATTGCAGAAACACAAAGCAAGGAAGAAATCAATGAAATGCTGAAAGACATGGCAGTCAATCACATAAATTGCAGCATTGATTTGTCAATAACTACAAAACCAATTTTCTTCGACAGAGGAAATGATTTCACAGTTTACATAATCTATCATTACTGCATTCCAGAAATACAATCTATGTAATTTTATATCTCAGAAAAGCAGCAATTCCTCCCAATGCAGCCAAACGTTGCCCACCCTCATGCCAATCATTTATTATTTCTATTTTTGCTCCCATCTCTTCAGCTTTTTTTATCATCTCTTCCTCTTCCATAATCATACTATTTAATATGATGAGTTTTTTTACTGCTCCCATCTCTATTGCTTTTTCCACTTCTTCCTTTCCATAAGCAACGTTACCGCCTTTTGATATTCTTTCCATGACTTCTTCAACAATTTGCGTTTCTATGGCCATCCTGTTTTCCTTCATAATCTTCTCAATGATGCCTCTTTTCAATGCCTCATATACTCCCGGCAAGCCAGCCTGGCTCACATTATCAACAATATAATTCTTAATCTCTCCTTTTGCAAATTCAATGAATCTATCTTTTTCAAAGCCTGGTCCAACTATGACGACAGGCATATTCATATCTTTTATTTTTGACAGAATTTGTCCATAATATTCCTTTTCGTTATAATTTCCACCATACATTTTCCCGGAGCGGTTGGAATAGATTGTTGCAACCTCCTCCACACCATATTCATGAATTTTTGCAATCGTCGCCATTTCATCATCCATGGCAACGACAGCGATTTTTGGATGTGCTTTTGTTGCTTTTTTCAATCTTTCAAGCTGCCAATCTTTCCATTCTTTTTCTATCTTTACTTCCATCCCTGGCTCGATGCTTATTGTATGATATGCTCCCAGTTCGTCCACACCTTCAACAATTCTCCCTCTGATTCTAAGGCGGTCAGTGAATTTCTGAAATTCCTTATCCTCCACTTCAATTTTTAAGTAAACTCTTTCCTTTTCTTCTTTTTTACTTCTTATTCTATCTCCTGTATCTTTTTTACTTCTGTAAGTAACAGCAGACAAATAATCCCCTTTCTCAACTACGTTGTAAAGGTGCCAGCAGTCCTCCTTGCTCTGAATATAAACTTTTACTATGCCTCTTTTCAAATCTGTTTCAACTATTTTCATAGCTTCTCCTCCTTTTTGGCGAGATTTCCAGGGGGCAATGCAGCCTGCACTTCCTCAACACTGCATCCAAACAATTCCGCTAATTCCTTAGCGACCCTATTTTTGTCCTCGGTCCCTGGAACAAAAACAATCCATTTTTCAGCCCATTTTTTGACAGCAGATGGCGGGCCGCCCATTACTTTCTCCTCGCCTTCTATTCTAACTTTTCCTACTGCTACCTCCAGAACACACTTCTCGTAATTCCTCTTCCCTCTAATAACAAAGGCGCCGCGGGGCAAAAATTCTCCTGTTTCTGGCTTTTTTGATACTTGCCATGAATAAACCCAATAGGCGCTTGCAACAGAAAACTGATTCCATACCTTTGAATATGATGCAGCAAACTGGCATGCCTCCTTTAACGTGCTTTCCTTTATTGGCAGCTTATTTCCTTCAATATCTCTTGCCTTTACTATACATGAAGGTGCTCCATGAACATCGGCATGTACATAGATATCTTCATCTTCCATGTATTTCTTTACAACTTTCTCATTTGTCTTTGCATCTTTTCCTCCTATGACTAAATTTCCATCTGAAGAAATGAACCATCTGTAATTTTCAAACCAGAACTTCTTTTTTCTCTTCTTATCTTCTTTTTCTTCCTTTTTTATTACAATTTTTTCCAACTGTTTCAGCTTTTCCAGTGTTTCATTCATTGCATTCTTTGCTCCCTCAATTTTTTCCTTCATTTTCTTGCTCATTTCATATTTTTGCTGAGCATTTTCATATACTCCTTTAGTCAAATCAACCTCAACCTCTATTGTTTCATCACCATACGGCAAATCAACCCATGCCTTTGGATATTTTTTTCTTTTAACTTCTGCTTCTCCCTTCAAAATTTTTTCGACCATCTCATAATTTGCAAATATTGCATCTCCTTGCTTCCTGAGATTTTTTTCCTCTTTGACGAACTTTTCTATCGCCTCCTCCTGCTGCTTTATCTGGCGGAGCAGCCTTTCTCTCTCTTCTTCTATTTTCAGCTGCTGCTTCTCTTCCTCACCTTTCCTTAACACTCTGTGATAATACTCATCATATGCCTCATTTACAGAAGAAAATTCCTCTATTTCAAAACCATCATATTTTTTTATTGGAAATGGAAGAACATCGATTTCTTTTCCGTTCTCTTTAACTATAACAGGGCTGAAAATATTCTCCTTCAATTTTTTTATTAATTCAAGCATTGAGACATAAAGCTTTTTCATTTCCTCTTCACTCACATATTCAACACTCTTTCCTTTCTCCACACCAGCCATAATGCAGATTTCCTCTGCCCATTTTCCAGGTATCCCAAGCCGCACAATACCTCTAACGACGTCTTTACCCTCCTTTATTTCTTCCATGAAATGTTCAAAGTCAATTTCCTGTGGATCTTTCTTTGATGGAGGAAAAGTATATTCTTCCCTTATTTTCAAAACACGATGAGCCCATTTCTGATACTGCAGAGGCATTATGATTTTGTTTTCTTCATCAACTAAAATGATGTTTCCTTTTGGAATCACTTCGATAATGAGGCGATATTTGCTGCCCTTGCTGTCTATCTCAAAAATTACTATACGGTCAAAGTCATATTGCCTGATGCCCATAATTTTTCCATTTCCTATGTATTTTCGCAGTGTCATGGCAAATGCTGGCGGATGCTCCTGCTGGCTCCGGCGATGCTTGCTTATGCATATCCATTTTCCATTTTTAATGAAGATTTCCTTCTTTTCCTTTCCCTTAATTTTTATAAAAATCTCATCTTTACTCTGATAAACTTTATCAATGTAGCAGCCCTCAAGCTCTCTCAACTCGCTGATTATAGCGGCAATATCAAATACATCCAAGGATTCTTTCACATTCTATATTTTCTTATCCTTATAAATTAATTTCCAAGCATGGCATGCCCAGAAGTACGTATTCTTCTACACTCTTAAAATCCTGCCAGTCATCCATGGGTATGTTATTCAGATAGCTGATTATAGCATTGTAGAACATCTCGCATACATAGGAGGAATTGAAGTAATTACGGAAGAATTCTATTTCAAGATAGCCAGATAGACTATCTGCTGTTGCATAGCCTCCAAATCCGTATGATAGGCCGGTTGAACCAATGAAAGCTATTCCTCCCCCTTCGATTTTCTTTACAAAACTCCATCCA